>CADBOK010000199.1 GCA_902796245.1 Oscillospiraceae bacterium
AGCATCCACCCCAGACTGGGCGTAAGAAGCAGACACCACGGGGTTCACAGGTATGCCAAACAAAGGATTTTTAGGCCCTTCCTCGCAGCCGGCAAAGCTGACTAGAATACTGCGCCATTGCAGGGTCAGTATATCATATCACGAATGTATATACAAGCAAATATTCATAAACTTTCTGTTACGATCCGAAAATTCGTCGCTGTCGGATGCATCAGTATTCACGAAGCGCAAGCTGCCGCGCCATTTCCACAAGGAATTCGGAGTTTTCAAAGCAGCCCAGCGCCTCGATGGCCGTCTTCGTCTCCGATTCGATCATCTTCGAGCATGCGCCGATGCCGTACAGGCGGACGAACGTGTTTTTATGCTCGTCCACATGCGTGGCCTTGCCGAGCTTGGCCGCGTCGCCCAGAACGTCGAGCATATCGTCGCGAATCTGGAACGCAAGGCCGAGATTCTGCGCGTAGGTCTTCGCAGCGTCCAACTGCTGCTGCGTGCCGTTTGCGGCCACGACACCGATCTGGCAGGCCGCTTGAATGAGCGCGCCGGTCTTGCGGCGCTGGATATCGTAGATTCCCTGCTCCGTCAGCTCCTGCTCCCCGGCCTCCATATCGAGTACTTGTCCGCCGACCATACCGAGCTCGCCCGCCTGCTCTGACAAAATCCGGATGGCTTTGACGGTCACGGCAGGGTCTGCGGGCGCGTTCGATGCCGTTTCAAACGCGGCGGTCAGCAGACCGTCGCCCGCGAGAACAGCCAGCGCCTCGCCGAAGACCTTGTGGTTGGTGAGACGGCCCCGGCGGTAATCGTCGTTGTCCATACACGGCAGATCGTCGTGGATGAGGCTGTAGGTGTGGACCATCTCCAGCGCGCAGGCAAAGGGAACGGCGCTCTGCCAGTCTCCGCCGCAGATGCGGCAGAATTCCAGCGTCAGGACCGGGCGGATACGTTTACCTCCCGCAAGCAGACTGTAGCGCATAGCGTCAAACAGGCGTTTCTGCGGAAGCTCCTGACAAAACTGCGCCTGCAAAAATGCTTCAATCGCCGCGCGGTATTGGGCAATCTGGTCATGAAATTCACTCATCGCGTACATACTCCGTTTCTGCCGGCGTACCGTCGGCGGTCTTAGTCAGCTTGACAATCTCCTGCTCCGCGCTGTCAAGCAGCTTTGTGCAGGACTGGACAAGCGCGGTGCCCTCCTGAAAGAGCTTCAGCGCCTCTTCCAGCGGAGCGTTTCCCTGTTCGAGCTGCCGGACGATCGTCTCCAGCCGCTCCATTGAGACTTCAAAATTCTTGGATTTTTCAGGCATGCCTGTCTTCCTCCTGTATCTGCGTGACCTGCGCCGTCAGACTGCCGCTGCGCAGGCTGACATGAATGCGCTGTCCGGGTTCTACGGTGTCTGCGCTTGTGACCAGCGTCCCCGCCTCGTCCGTCACCATGCTGTAGCCGCGGGAAAGCACCTTTAAAGGACTCATCGCGTCCAGCGCGGCAGTCAGCCGGACAAAGCGCTGTTTTTTTTCGTGCAGCATCTTCTGTCCGGCGGCATGCAGCCGCGTGGACAGGAAGTCCAGCAGCACGCGGCGGTCTTCCACATAATTCAGCGGGCTTTGCAGCGCGCGCTTTTCCGCGAGTCCCGTCAGCCGCTGGCGGCTGAGCTTGAGCGTCTTCTGCACGCTCTGCTCCATGGACGCCTGCATCATGGACAGCTTTTTGCGCAGCTCCTGCTGATCCGGCACGGCAAGCTCGGCAGCGTTGCTTGGCGTCGCGGCGCGAAGATCCGCAACATAATCGGAAATTGTCACGTCCGGCTCATGGCCGACGGCGGAGATTACCGGAATTTCAGAATCAAAAATCGCCCGCGCCACGCGCTCGTCGTTGAAGGCCCAGAGATCCTCCATAGAGCCGCCGCCGCGTCCGGTGATGATCAGATCAGCGACCCGATAGCGGTTCGCGTAGCGGATCGCACCCGCGATCTCGGCGGGCGCTTCCGCGCCCTGTACGCGCACAGGCAGGAGCTTGATTTTTGTCAGCGGGTAGCGCTTGCCGAGAATGCGGAGCATGTCCATGATCGCCGCGCCCGCGGCGGACGTGATGATGGCGATGGTCTGCGGATATTTTGGCAGGGGCCTTTTGTGCGCCGGGTCAAACAGGCCCTCTTTGGAGAGCTTTTCCTTCAGCTGTTCGAACGCAACGTACAGATCGCCTGCGCCGTCGGCGGTCAGCGCGCTGCAATAGAGCTGATACGCGCCGTCACGCGGAAAGACCGTCACGCGGCCATACGCGATCACCTGCATGCCGTTTTCCGGCCGAAAGCGCAGGCGCTGCGCACTGGAACGGAACATGACGCATCTGAGCGCGCCCTCCGCATCCTTGAGCGTGAAATAATGGTGGCCAGAGGGATAGACCTTATAATTGCTGATCTCGCCGCGCACACAGAGGTTTCCAAGCAGTTCGTCGCGGTCGAGCAGGAATTTGATATATTCGTTGACCTGCGAGACGGCAATGATGTTTTGCTCCATCATGTGCCCTCCTGCAGGGCCGTCAGGACGGCGATCCCCATGGCGTTATCTGTGGAGAATTGCGGCTCGGCAAAGATGGGCGCAAACTCCCGCATGCGCTCGCGCAGCATGGAGTTGGACGCCACGCCGCCGGAAAACACGACCGGCAGGCCGGGATACTGCGCAAGGGCAGCACGCGTCGCATCCGCAATGCACGTCACGACGCAGTTCATGACGAATTTCGCCGTATCGGCCGCGTTTTTCGTCTCAGAATAAAATTTTTCCGTCTTGTTCTGGATACCGGAGAAGGAAAACTCCAGCCCGCTCAGTTTCACACGATAGCGCTCTTTACTGGCCGATTCACGGCTGAGCGCATCGATTGACTTTCCCGCCGGAAACGGCAGACCCAGGAGCTTTCCCGTGCGGTCAATCAGCTGTCCGGCGGAAATATCGCTCGTGCCGCCGAGCTTTTCAGCTCTGACATTTTTGCCGTCCGGGGTCACGAGCAGCAGCTCCGTCGTGCCGCCGGACAGGTGCCAGGCAAGATGCGGCGTCTGCATCAGCTCCAACCGCCCGGCTGACCAAAGGCTCGCCGCGATATGGCCCTGCTGATGGGAAAACTCGTACAGCGGAACGTGCAGAATCCTTGCAAGACAGCTCGCCTGCGACCAGCCGGCCAGGAAGCACGGCATATACGAGCCCTCGACCGCACGCGGCCGGGTGCTGACGCCGACGGCGGTCACATGCTCGATATTTACGGACGCGCACAGCGCGTCCACCAGCCCCGGCAGACGCTTGACATGCGCAAACAGCGCGTCGGATTGCCGCAGACCGAGTTCTCCCGGCTTCACGTCCAAAAGGCGTGAGCAGTTCTTCCCGCCCACGCCGTCAAATGCCGCCACCGAAGTGGTATAGTTGCTGGTATCGAAGCCGAGCGTCAGCATGACTGCTGAACCTCGCGCGCAAAACCGCCGAGAATGCCGTTGACGAAGGACACCACATCCTCGTTTTCATATTTGCGCGTCAGCTCGACCGCCTCGTTGATCGCGGCGCTGATGGGCGCGTCGTCAACGTACAGCGCCTCATACATACACACCTCCATGATGGCGACGGCCATTCTGGCGATGCGGCTGAGGCTCCATCCGACAGAATACTTCGTGATATAGCCTTCGAGCTCTGTCCGCTTTGCCTGTACGCCCTGCACCACGTTCGTCAGATACTCCAGCTGCTTTCCGTCCGGTTTTTCTTCATAGACGTCCGTTTCCCCCTTGAGAGTGGGATAATAGGACTCCTCCATGAGCGTCTGCAGCGCTTCTCCGGCGGTCATATCATTGAAGTTCATCTCGAAAACAAGATGGCAGGCGATCTCTCTGGCGTTCGATCTAGTCATATCTTTCTCCTTGCTGCTTTTCTTCCGTGCGTTCAAAAAAGAAACCCTTCACGCCAAGCAAAGGGTTTGCTTTTTTGTCATTTCTTTAATTCCTTCGGCATGGCAATGCCGCAGATATTGACGTTGACCTGCGCGACAGTCAGTCCGGCGACGGATTCCACGCTGGTCTTGACCGCGTCCTGCACGGTCTTGGCAAGCGAAAAAACACTCTGCCCGAATTTTGCGACCACGTCGCATTCGATCTTGACCGCGCCGTCCTTCATCGGCGTCAGGCGGACGCCGCGCGCCAGCGTCTTCATGCCGAGCATTTCTGCGATGTCGGTGCTGATATTGCTGGACAGGCCGCAAACGCCATCCACCTCGAGCACAGCGGCCGCCGCAACAGACGCAACAACGTCCTCAGAGATCTGAAGCGTCCCGTTTTCAAGCTTCTGCGTGAAATACTCGTTCTTTTCAGCCATACTGGGTTCCTCCTGTTCAGGGATTCAGAAAATCTTCTGCTTTTATATTGGATTCATTTTACCACAAAACCGGCAAAATGCAATCCCTTTCTGAAAATCCCCGGTAAATCAGGGCTTGACCTCGATGATACGTACCTGCGAGAGCATATAATCCGTCTGCGACGTCACGATATCCGAGATCAGTGCCGCGTCCGCGTCGCTCAGTCCCTCCGCGGGCGCGGAGACCGCCACGCAGACGACGCCGTCGTTGATGTACGTCACGCAGTCGTCGTATCCCTTGGCGATCACAAGACTTTCGATCTGTGCTTCGCTCAGCGCCGTGCCGACGATGTTGTTGAGCGTCTGACAGGCCGCCTCGCCGACGTCCGTACCCTCGTCATAGGCGATGGTCTCCTCAAGCAGCTCGACGGCGGAATCCCTTGATTCCTGCCGGCTCAGGCGTACCTGGGCAAAATAGTCCGCCGCCTGTGTTTCATCCGACGAGGCCGCGACCGCCTCCTGCGGCAGCGATTCACCGTCCGCCACGACGAGCGTGTCCTCCCCCATCACCTGCTCCGCCGAGAGCGTCTCGGTCAGATCCTGCGCGGTGGATTTCTGCGCCTTGGACCAGTTGAGATACACCCCAGCACACACCAGCAGCAATACCGATGCGATGATCGCGTTCCGCTTCCAGATTTTCATACAGATTCCTCCTATTGCCCTTTCATTTTTACCACTGCGATTTTATTGCTTCCGAGCCCCGTGAGGCTCGATACAGCCTGTATGACCGCGAGGCGGACGCTCGCGCGCTCCGCGCCGTCGCAGATAACGAGCGCGCCCTGATACTGCGGATAGACGACCGACTGCACCGCCGGTTCCTTTTCCGAGCCGCCCGACTGTCGGAAGACCGTCTCCGTTTCCTGGGTCGTGCTGCCGGAGGCAGTCACGGTGCGGCTGTCCGTCTGGTACACGACCCGCTCCCCGGACGAGAGCGTCAGCATCAGCCGGACCCGCCCGGCCCCGTCGATCGCGGACAGCAGCGCCTCCATTTGCTTCTGCACCGCAGAAAGATCAAAGACCGTGTCCGCCGTTTCCGTCGTGAGCTGCTGTGCTTCCGCCTTCTTCGTCCGTCCCGGCACCAGCGCCAGCACGACGCCAAGCAGAAACACAAGCAGTGGGATCCGGTATTTGCGGAGCAGCTGCGCCGCCTGCCCGCGCAGCTGCGACAGCTGTCGATCTTTCATGGCGTCCAGACCTGCCTTTGCACCGGTATGGCAAAGGTCTGCTCCAGATACTGCTGAAGCTGCTGCTTCTGCGCCGGAGCCGCCTCGCCGCGGATGATCACCGCCTTCGGATACGGCGTGTCCGCCCGCGTTTCCATCTCAAGCTCAACTGTGATGTTCAGCCCCAACGCGGCAGCTTTGTCCAATATATATGCCTGTATGCGGCCTGATATGATTCTGGCCACAAGCTCCTGGTTCCGGATCTCAATTCCCGTTCTCGCTTCCTCCTTTTCCAGCTCCAGACGGCTGATTGCCTCTGAGAGCGCGTCATAATCGAGCTGCGCCAGCGGCGTGAGCGCAAGCAGCAGCATTACGAGCCCGCATAAGACGGCAGCCGCCTTTTTGGGCGTTCCCTTCGGGATGAGCGCCAGAAGCCCCGCGCTTAAAAAAGCCCCGGCCGTCAGACGCAGAAGATACCCCCGCACAGCCTCCATCATCCTGACGCCACCTTCATAAAGCAGCACGTGCTGAACAGGAGCATCAGCGCAGCGCTCCCGGTCATGCCGAGCACATAGCCCATGGCGCTGCTCTGCGCGCTGATGAGCGCGGCATGCTCCTTCCCCGCCGCAAAGCCGGCGATCGCCGCCGTCAGCTTCATGGTCAGATAGCAGATCATAATCTTAAAAAACGGAACCAATACCATCGCCAGCACTGCCAGAATCCCGAACGTCCCCGCCGTCGCGCGCAGAAGCTTCGCGCTTTGCAGCACAGCCTCGGACGCATCGGACGCAATACCGCCCACGACCGGAATCGCTGCGGACAGCGTGGATTTGGCCGCGTTGACCGCCGCTTCATCGCTGCTGCCGGACAGAAGGCCCGTCAGAGACAGGTACGCCGTGAACACATACATCGCCCCCTTCAAAAGCGCCTTGATGCACCAGCCCAGAAGCTGCCGGACACTTGTGAGCTTTCCGCCGGGCAGCGCGCACTCAGCGGCGGCAAGGCCGACAAACGCATAGACAAGCGGAACGAGCAGGCTGCGGACAAGCGTTGTGAGGATACTGAAAAACAGTGACGACCCCATATACAGCGCCCCCGCGCCTGTCAGCGCTCCGGAGGCAGCAGCCGCGCCGCACATCACCGGAAGCAGGAGTTTGGAGTATGCCTCCATTTCATCCAGCACGGAAACGGCCAGACCGATCATGCTTTTGATATTTGCCGCAAACAGCAGCGTGATGGCAAGCGCTCCCGTCATGGCCTGAACGTGCAGCCGGTCATCCGGAATACTCTGCCGGACAAGCTGGCAGATGAGCGCCGCCGTCAGCAGCAAAGACGCCGTCTGTACAGCCTCCCGCAGCGTGCCGGCAGACAGTCCGGATGCCCATTTGATGATTGCGAGGATCGCTTCGCCGGGATTTGTGCGCGCGGACGGACTGTAGGCACGCATCGCATCCTGTGTGTCGTCCGGGAGGCCGTCTGTCAGCGTGTCCACATTCAAAATCTGCCGTTCCTCTTCCAGAACGTCCAGGGCCAGCACAGGTGCGGCCAGCACAGCCAGAATACAGATCAGTATCACACAGCGCCGCATTTCAGCCTCCGATCATCGTCTGCAGCAGGGAGAGCACCATTTCCAGAAGCGGCAGCGCAAGATAGAAACTGAGAAAGCCGCTACAGATCTCGACCGCCTGCGCAAGCGCCTGCTGGCCGCTGTCCCGGCAGATCGTTCCGGCCATCTGCGCCAGAAGACCAATGGCCGCCGTTTTGAACAGCGGCGCAAACACCGCGCCGGACAGGCCGGTCATATCCTCCAATCGGTGAAAAAAAGCCAGAACGGGAGAGAAAAACGGAAGAGCCGACAAAAAGCAAAGCGCACATACCAGCACACACAGGCAGAGCGTCAGCTCCGGCGCCTGCTTTTTTAAAAGCAGACAGATCACGCTGCAAAGAAGTGCCGCAGCGATTAGTTTCCCAATTGTATCCATCAGAATTCAAACAGCGTCTTGACCATGTCGAACAGCTCCGCGATGCGCTGCACAACGATCATCAGCACGACCACCAGCGCCGCCAGCGAAGTCATGGTCGCCTGTTCCTCCCGCCCGGAGCGCACAAGAACCTGATTGAGAATGGAGACAATGATCCCGACGGCCGCGATTTTGAAAATCAGATCAATATCCATATCAGATCAGGATCACCGCCACAGCCAGTCCCGTACAGATGCCGAGCGTCAGATAGGTTTTGCATCGTGCCGCCGCGCCGCTTTGCAGCGTCCTTGCCTCTTCCCGGAGGCGGGACAGCGCCAGGTCAAGCGCCTGCACGCTTCCATCCAGGTCATATTTTCCGAGCGAGCCAAACAAACTCAGGAGCGTCCCCCGCGCCGTGCCGGAGAGGCACAGCCCGTGCGTCTGCGCAAGCGCCTGACGGCAGGCGTAGCCGACCGTGCAGGTCTGCGCAGAGGACAGTCCAGCTGCAAACCGTGAAAAAAAATCCGCGATCTCACGGTTTCGGCCGCCGCCGAGCGCAGAAAAAATTTCCGGCAGCGGCGTCAGCCTGTATTGCAGCTCATGTCGGATGCGCAGCAGCGCATCGATCAGCGCAAGCGTCTGTGCCTGCTGCCGCTTCACTGTCCCAGCCAATCCGGCGCCGACAGCGCCAGATGCCGCCAGGATCAGGCTCAATCCGATCAGTTTCAGCATAGTGGATCCTTTCCGCGTGAAACGCCCTGTTTTTATCCAGATAAAGTACCAGCCGGAATATTCCAGTGGAAAACAGCTCCCGGCAGAGCGGTTTGTTTTTCAGTTCTTCAGCGGAACCGGCATGGAGCGTTGCAAGCAGCTTAACGCCGCAGCCGCCCGCCTGCCGGATCGCCGCGAGGTCCTCCGGCTGTGTGATCTCATCGACCGCGAGCCACTGCGGGTTCATGCTGCGCAGCAGCATGAGCATCCCCTCACCCTTCGGACAGCCGGATAGCACGTCCGTACACGGCCCGAGATCAAACTGCGGCACACCGTGCACCGCTCCTGCCAGCTCCAACCGTTCGTCCACGACGGCCACGCGCTGCCCAGTCTCCGAGAGCGTCCGGATGCAGCTTCGAAGCAGCGTCGTTTTCCCGCTGCCGGGCGCACCGGCAAGCAGACAGGACTCCTGCAAATACGGAAGCAGTGTCTGCGGCGGATGACGAATCGCATGCGGGACACGGAGCGCAAGCGACGAGACCTCCCGCAAACCGGTCATGCAGCCGTTCTGCACGACCGCACTGCCGCAGACCCCAAGCCGGTATCCGCCCGGCAGACTGAGGTAGCCGCTTCGCAGCTGCTCCTGCACGGCATACTGCGACTGCGCGGAGGCGTTCAGAAGTATCTGCTGCAATTCAGCCTGCGACAGCGTGTCCCGGACAGGCAGCGCCCGCTCGATGCCTGCGTACAAAACAGACGGCCTTTGTCCCACCCGCAGGCGAAGCTCCTCGATCTGCGCCTCCGGCGTGCCGGCCAGCGCAGCCTGTACTGCCTGCGGAAGTATGCGCAGGATCGCATTCTGCATTCGCTCACCCCCAGTCCAAGTCTATTGTTTGTCCGCCCCCGGTATTCCATCTTCTTGACAAACCCACCAGCACATTGTAGAATAGCACTGTTCAAAATGCCCCAGTAGCTCAGCTGGATAGAGCACCGCCCTCCTAAGGTTACGTTACAACGCTCACCTTGGAAAAACCTTAGTTGGGAGCTGAGTCCGATAATTACGGAGGCTGACA
>CADBOK010000200.1 GCA_902796245.1 Oscillospiraceae bacterium
ATACCACAGTTTCCGTCAAATTGCAAGGTTGGCGCGGGTCCGGCGCGGTAAACATTGTGTGAACGGGCAAAGGCGGACGCATCCGCGCCCGCCGCCTGCATTATTGTCCGGAAAATGCGTCGATCAGCTCCTGCATGCTCAGTCCGAAGTAGCGCGCAAGCGTCATGAGATTCCGTGTGCTGACGGCCGTTTCGCGGCCGGTCATGATCTTGCGGAGGATCCCGGCGTCGATGCTGGTCTGCCGGGACAGCTCCGCCGCCGTCAGCTGCCGCTCGGCCATCCATGCGCTGAGCACCTCCGGCGCGGCCTTAAAGCTCCGCATGGGTACTCCCCTTTTCCTCGAGCAGCTGCTGCAGAAGCTGCTGGTAGATTGTATCCGCCTGCTTTTCGTATGCGCGGACGAGCGTCCGGGCCTGCGAGAGCGTCGGCGCGGCAAGCTCGAGCTTCATGAGAACGCCCGCGTCGTCGCGCAGGGACAGCTGCGCGAGATAGTCGCCCGTTTCCTCCTGCTCGATCTTCGTCTCGATCAGGCCCTTGCGCTGCATGCGGTTGTTATAGCGCTGCACTGCCGTCAGCGCGCGCTGCATGACCGGATAGGCGATGGCGTCGCAGGTGATCTCCTCGTGCTCGCGGCCCTTGTCGGTGATGACGTAGGTATCGTCCGGCAGCTGCTGCAGATGGCCGCTCTGCACCATCTGGGGAACGGCGACGCTGACGTCGAAGTAGCTGAGCTTATCGTCCTGATAGCACAGCTCGTAGATCGTCTGCAGCGTCACCGGGTAGGAGAGCTTGGCCATGACGAACAAAATAAGGACCTTGACGTCGAGCATATCCTGAATAAAACCGTGCTGTTCCATGCTTGTCACCTCGTTGGAAAACATTTCTGCGCTGTTCACAGTATAGCAAAAAAGTCCCGAAAACACAAGCCCTTCGCGCGCTTTTCCAACCGTGAGGAAGGATTTACCGCTTGTTTTCCTGCGAAAATGGGTCTAAAACGAAGAAGAAGGAGGTATTACCATGAAAAGAAAAATCCCCGCACTTCTCCTTGCGCTGCTCCTTGTTTTTTCAGCAGCGCTCCCCGCAGGCGCAGCGGGCTACCGCTGCACGGTCTGGTCCGGCCCTTCCGGCTGTACGGTACCGGTCAGCTGCTGGAAGCAGCTCCTCTGTGACCGCTTCGGCATCGGCTGCGGTGGCCAGACGCCCGACGCTCCGTCGGAGCCGGAACAGCCGTCCGAGCCGGAGCAGCCTTCCGAGCCGGAGCAGCCTTCCGAGCCGGAGGAACCGTCCGAACCGGAACAGCCCTCGCAGCCGTCCGGCAGTACATCCGCTTCCAGCTATGAGCAGCAGGTCGTCACGCTCGTCAATGCCGAGCGCGCGAAATACGGCCTCGCGGCCCTGACGCTGGACGAGACGCTCTGCGGCTATGCCCGCGTCAAATCGCAGGACATGCACGACCAGGGCTACTTCTCCCACACTAGCCCGACCTATGGCTCCCCGTTCGACATGATGCGTTCGTTCGGCGTATCGTACCGCTCGGCGGGTGAAAACATCGCCATGGGCTATTCGACGCCGGAAGCCGTCGTGGCCGCCTGGATGAACTCCGAGGGCCACCGCGCGAACATTCTGTCCGCGAACTATACGACGCTCGGCGTCGGCTACGTCGAAGACGGCGGGTACTGGACCCAGTGGTTCATCGGCTGACCAGACATACTATATATAGGTAGAAAAAGCCGTACTTCATACGCTTGCCCCTGCCGCAAAGGCAGGGGCCTTTTTTCTGTGTTCTGCATAGGATATCAGGAAAGAAGGGGTGCATTTGAAGCGATCATTTGCCGTCATTGGCGGCGATGCGCGGCAGCGGTGTCTGCTGCGGCAGCTGCGCGGGCTGGGGTTTCCGGCGTCCGCGTACCGCGTACCGGACACGGAAGACAGCGCGCCGGAGCTGTCCGGCTGCGTGCGCGGCGCAGATATTCTGATCCTGCCGATGCCCGCGCTTGCCGGGGCAGAAGCAGTCCGCACGGCGGGCGGCGGCGTGCCGCTGGCGGATATTCTGGACGCAGCGGCACCGGACGCGCTCGTCTGCGGCGGAATGCTCGGCCCGGCGGAGGAGCTGCTGCTGACGCGCGGCATTTCATTTTTTGACTATGCAAAGGATGAAACGCTGCTGCTGCAAAACGCGGAGTTGACTGCCGAGGCGGCGGTTCCGCTGCTGCTGGAGCGGCTTCCCAACCCGCTCGCGGACAGCTGGATCCTGATCTGCGGCTTCGGGCGCATCGGGAAGCTGCTGGCGCGCAAGCTGCGGGCGCTGGGCGCGGACGTGACCGTCTCGGCGCGCAAGCCGCGGGATCTGGAGCTTGCGCATATTCTCGGCTATCGCCGCGTCAGGACCGGGAGCTTCGCAGACACGCTTGCACAGTATGACGGGATCGTCAACACCGTTCCCGCACCGGTCATCGGCCCGGCGCAGCTGCAATTCGTCCGCCGTGACTGCGCGCTGCTGGAGCTTGCCAGCCTGCCCGGCGGGTTCTGCGCCGAGGCGCAGGCGCTGCCGGGGTATTGCGCCGCGCGGGGCCTGCCGGGCAAATACGCGCCGGAGACCGCCGCTGCGATCATCCGGCGCGCCATATTCCGCAATCTGGACTTGGAGGAAGCACCATGAAAAAAATCACGCTCGGACTCGCCATGTGCGGCTCGTTCTGCACGTTTTCCCGCGTTCTGGACGCATTTGAGGCGCTGGACCGGGAGATCTATGACTTCGTTCCGGTCATGTCGCAGATCAGCTTTGAAACGGACAGCCGGTTCGGGCCTGCGGCGCAGTTCCGGGAACGGCTGGAAGCGCTGTGCGGCCGCGAGATCGTCCATACGATAAAAGAGGCGGAGCCATTCGGGCCGAAGAAGCTTCTCGACGCGCTCGTTATCATGCCGTGTACGGGAAATACGCTCGCCAAGCTCGCCGCCGGCATTGCCGACGGGCCGGTCACGCTGGCGGCAAAGGCGCATCTGCGGAACGAGCGGCCTGTGATCGTCGCCGTCTCGACCAACGACGGTCTGGCCGGGAACGCGGCAAATCTCGGCGCGCTTCTGAACCGGCGCGGGTATTATTTCGTCCCGTTCGGGCAGGACAGCGCGTTCAAAAAGCCGCGCTCGCTCGTCGCGGACTTCACAAAGCTGCCGCAGACCGTCGAGACCGCGCTGCGCGGCGAGCAGCTGCAGCCGATGCTGTACGGAACGCCCGCCGGATAGGCGGGCGTCAAGCGGAATTCGCGGCGGGCGAATCCCCTCCGTCAGGTTCTTCGAAAATGCCGCCTCCCCTTACCATGCAGGGCATGGCAAGGGGAGGCTTTGATCTGCTGAATTGCGCTTATTTCTCCGTCTTCTCCGGCGGCATCTGTGCGTCGATGGCGTCGTTGATAAAGCGGTTCATGCTCTTTCCCTGCGAGGCGGCATAGTCGGCGATCCGCTTGCGCTTGCCCTTCGGGACGACAACGCTGATAAAATCATATGCTTTTTTGTTGTATCGCGCTGTCGCTTCCTTCTGCGCGTCTGAATACGCCATGCTCTCACCTCATGTTTATACTACTGTAAGTATGAGGCAAGATGTATAATTCAATAAGTATATTTTTGTAGGAATGAAACAATTTACATACTTATAGAAGTATACTACAATGGAAATATCAAGTAATTCTGACAGGAGGATACATCATGCAATACGAAAAATTATACGCCGAAATGGTCGGAGCTGCGGAGCAGGCGATCGAGGCGATGGAGCACGGAAATTACGGGCAGGCGAAGGACATCCTGATC
>CADBOK010000201.1 GCA_902796245.1 Oscillospiraceae bacterium
GAAAGCTCGGCTATCTGGCCTCGCCCATCGTCGGCGAATGCGGCTACAGCTGGAACTGGTACCCCATCGCGCACGGCTGGGTCGAGATTGAGATGGCCGGAACGACTTACCTGTTTGACCCGCAGATCGAGAATTATAACCTGCGCGCCGGCATCAGCAACGAGACGCACAGCGCCTGGCAGGTCACATATGAATCCGCGCCCGCCCGCTATCTGAAGCACTGAGGGCCGCGCAGAAGGAGAGAGAAAGAGCCGTGAAAAAGAAGCTTACAAGAATATTGCTTGTCTGCCTGCTGCTGGCCGCGGCGGCAGGCCTGAGCGCCTGCGGCGAAAAGCCGGAGGCCGCGCAGCCCGCCGCGCAGGAGACGGCCCCTGCCGCTGCCGAACAGCCCGCCCAGACTCCGGAGCCCGTTCAGGTGCAGCAGCCGGAGCCCACGGAAGCGGAACCGGCAGAAGAAGAACCGGAAGCGCCCACGCGGGCAGAGTTGGAGCTGCCGGAGGAAACGAAAGCGCCCGGCGCGCTGGAAACGGCGCTCAGCTTTGTCGATCAGGACGCGCAGCTGCTGCTGAACGCGCTCGGCGAGCCGCAGGAGAAGCTGTACGAGGCCTCCTGCTCCGGCCCGGGCGACGACGGGATCTGGATCTATGAGGACGTGACGGTCTTTACTTATCTTGAAAACGGCGTCGAGACCGTCGTTGACGCGGAATGAGGGCAGCCGGCATGAAAAAAACGCTCTGTCTGCTGCTGACCTGCCTGCTGCTGGGCGCGCTGCTCTGCGCCTGCGGCAAAAAAACGATTTCCGAGGCCGATCTGTCCCTGACCGTGGACGGGACGGCGGTGCGGCCCGATACGTCCGCTTCCGCGCTGCTGGACGCATTTGGGGCGGACTATACCTATTCTGAAGCCGTCTCCTGCGTCTACACGGGAATGGACAAGACCTATGCCTATAACGATCTGATCCTCTATACCTACCCCGACGGCGATACCGACCGCCTGCTGGAGCTTTACTGCACTGCAAATGTGCAGACCGCGCAGGGTGTCGGGATCGGCGCGAGCCGGAAGGACGTGGAGGCCGCGTATGGTACGGACTATACGCAGGCCGGAACCACCATGACCTACGCGCTGGCCGCGCAGGACGAGCTGACCGTTCCCGCTTCTCTCTATTTTGAGCTGGACGGCGACACGGTCTGCGCCATCGGCCTGACGAGCGCACACCGCGCGGAGTAAGGCCATGAAAAAGCTCATTCTGCTGCTTCTGACGGCAATTCTTGCGCTCGGCTGCACTGCCTGTGCGGCCAGGCCGTATACGCCCGCAGGGGAACCGACCGGCAATGCGGCGCTTGACGAGCAGGTGCTTGCGCTTTTGCAGGAGCTCTGCGACCCGAAGGCCGACCTTGTCACAAATCTCGGCGCAGTCTATGATTTTCTCTGCACCGGCATCACCTACCGCGCCACGCTGGCCGACACCTCCGGCGGTTTTACCGACGAGCTGACCGATTCGCTCGCGCTGGAGCTGCTGCAGAAGCGCAAGGGCAACTGCGACGCGCAGGCCGCGCTGACGGCGGTCCTGCTGCGGCGCATGGGCTGCGAGGCACAGATCGTGCAGGGCACGTTCCTGCGCGCGGACGATCCCGAGCCGGTCGACCATGCGTGGGTATACGCGGTCGTAAACGGAACGGACTGCTGGTTTGACCCGCTGTACGGCGGACATTTTGCGGAAAATCCGCGCGACTATTTTATGGCCGATGATTCCCGCATGGCGCTGACGCACCAGTGGGACGCGGCGGCTGATTGAGGCTACATATGTTTATTCTGGAAGCTCTGGAACACTATGCAAAGACGGACCGCATCGCGCTCCGCTATCATGACGAACAGGTAAGCTTTGCCGCACTGAACCGCATGGCGGACGCCTTTGCGGCGTACCTCCGCTGCACGCTGCCAGACGACTGTAGGCCGGTCATGATCTACGGGCATAAGCAGTCGGTCATCCCCGCCTGCATGTTCGGCGCGCTCAAGGCCGGGCACGGTTATATCCCTGTCGACACAACGTATCCGGCAGACCGTGCCGCGCAGATTCTGTATGACGCGCAGCCGTCCGTGCTGGTCGACCTGTGCGCCTCCGGCCTTTCGGCGGAGCATACGCTCAGCGCCGAGACGCTTACGCAGATTTTGTCGCAGCCTGCGGCTCCCGCGCCGCGTTCCGGCTGGCTCCGGGCAGAGCAGACGGCCTATCTGCTCTTCACCTCCGGCTCGACCGGGACGCCCAAGGGCGTGCAGATCACGGCGGGCAATCTTGCCGCGTTCCACGCGGGCGTGAAGCCGTGGTTCGCGCGGCTGCCGGAGGGCGGCGCGTTTCTCAATGAAATTTCCTATTCCTTCGACGTCTCGGTCTGCGCGCTGTACGAGGCGCTCAGCCGCGGCATGACGCTCTGGACAGCGGACCGGCAGACGCTCGAAAGCCCGCAGGCGCTGTTTGCCCTTCTGCGCGAGGCAAGGCCGGACGCATGGGTGTCGACGCCGTCTCTGGCGGAGTTCTGCGTCCATTCCGAGCAGTTCTGCGCGGAGCTGCTGCCGCAGGTGCGGCAGTTTCTGTTCTGCGGCGAGGTACTGACAAAGAAGCTGGCGGCGGAGCTGATGCGAAGATTTCCGGGCGTGCCGGTTATCAACGCCTACGGCCCAACGGAGACGACCGTCCTTGTGACGGGCACCGAAATTACGCAGGCCATGCTGGACGCGCCCGCGCCGCTGCCCATCGGCCGGCCCTTTGAAAATGTGTGCGCGGTCATTGCCGATGAACAGGGCCGCGCGCTGCCGGACGGCGAGGCAGGCGAGCTTCTGGTGCTCGGCGAAGCCGTCAGCCCCGGCTATCTTGGCCGCCCCGAGCTGAACGAGGCTCTGTTTTTCCGCACGGAGGACGGCACACGCGGCTATCACACGGGCGATCTGTGCCGCATGGAAGACGGCATGCTCTATTATCTCGGCCGTCTGGACGGACAGATCAAGCTCAACGGCTTCCGGGTCGAGCTGGAGGACGTGGAAAATAACCTCGTCAGGCTGCCGAACATTGCCCGCGCCGCCGTGCTGCCTGTTTGGCAGGACGGGCGCGTGACGGCGCTGACGGCCTTTGTCCTGCTGGAAAAGCCGGACGGCGAGGGCGCCCTGCATCGCGCCCGGCGCATCAAATCCGCGCTGGCGAACACCCTGCCGTCCTATATGATCCCGCGAAAAATCCTGGCCGTGGACAGCTTCCCGTTGAACACCAACGGCAAGATCGACAAAAAACAGCTCGCCGCACAGCTTGCGTCCGGCGCGGCAGGAGGCACACATGAACCCATTCGGCGGTCTTGATTATTTCCTGATTCTTCTTATCGTGCTGCTTCCCGTGGTCGTATGCGGACTGAAGGGGGTGCGACTGCGTGTGTGCGGCATGCTCGTCTGCGCGGTCATGCTGCTGGCTATTTTCCGCACGCCGCACGCACTTTTGCTGCTGGCGGCGTTCTGGGCCTGGCAGACGGCGCTGACGTTCGGCTACCTTCACCTGCGCAGGCGCGCAAAGAAGCCGTGGGTGTTCCATCTGGCAGTCCTTCTGAGCCTGCTCCCCCTGCTGCTGGTCAAGCTGTCGCTGTGGTTCGAACCCCTCCGGGCGCTTTCGATGCTGGGGCTCAGCTATCTGTCCTTCCGCGCGGTGCAGCCGCTTATCGACATCTACGACGGGCGCATCACAGAGCTGAATGTACTGGATCTCAGCTACTTTGTTCTCTTTTTCCCGTCCGTGTCCTCCGGCCCGCTGGACCGGTACCGGCGGTTTGAGGCCGATCTTCATAAGGAACGTACAGGCGCGGAATACCGCGTACTGCTGCAAAGCGGCCTGTGGCGGCTGATGACGGGCGCGTTTTATAACTTCGTCGCCGGCAATCTCATCTGGAAATTCTGGCTGTCCGCCCTGCCGGAGCACGGCTTCTGGGCGACCGTTTCCTATATGTACGGCTACACGTTTTTCATGTTCTTCAACTTTGCCGGCTACAGCCGCATGGCGGTCGGCACGGCGTATTTGCTGGGGATCGAGCAGCCGGATAACTTTGATCTGCCGTTTCTGAGCCTCGATATGAAGGACTTCTGGTCGCGCTGGCATATTTCGCTCTCGACCTATCTGCGCGACTACGTCTATACGCGCTTCTGCATGGCCGCGCTGCGCGGCAAATGGTTTAAGGGGCGGCGCACAAGCTCGTATCTCGGCTATGCGCTCACGATGCTTCTCATGGGCGCGTGGCACGGGCTGACGCCCGGCTATCTGATCTACGGCGCGTATCACGGCGCGCTCATGTGCCTGAACGACGTGCTTGACACGCAGTGCAAAGGCTTTAAATCGCTCAAGAAAAACCCGAAGGCGGCGTGGGCGCTGCGGCTGGTGACCTTCCATCTGTTCAGCTTCGGCCTGCTGCTGTTCTCCGGAAGACTCATTTAGGAGGAACCCCGATATGCTTGAAGAAATCATTGCGGCTCTGAACGACATCACCGGCGCGGACGCGGGCGAAATTACGCCTGAGACCGAGCTGTTTGAGGAAGGGCTTCTCGACTCGTTCGGCCTTGTCGAGCTGCTGGTACAGCTGGAACAGCTCGGAAAGACGCTGGACGTGGCCGAGCTGACGCGCGAGGAAATTTCAACGCCCGCCAAGATCGCGGCGCTGCTTGCATAAGCCCATGCGAAAATGCTTTCTGCGGGCGCTTTTGTGCCTGCTCGCGGCGGCGCTGGCGCTGGGGCTCGTGCGGCTGGGCGTAGAAAAGACCATGCCGGACTATCCGGACAGCCTCGGCGATTCGCTGGCCCCGGAGAAAATTACAGGCGAATATCTGCTGCGCGCGGCTGCCGCAAAGGGCGATACGCTGCCCGTCTTCGGCTCGAGCGAGCTCAAGACCACGCAGATCTGCACGCATCCGGCAAACTTCTTTGCCGGAAAGCGCTGCGGCTTTCAGGTCGACCTGATCGGGCGCGGCTCGTGCCAGTCGCTGGTACACGCGATGGCCATCGCCGCGTCGGGCAAGAGTCTGACAGGGAAAAAGGCTGTGCTCATCACGGCCCCGCAGTCGTATGTCGAAGACGGCATCGCGCCGGATTTGTTCATGGCGAACTTCTCCGAGCAGCAGATGCTCTCGCTTCTGTCCGACCGGACGCTCCCGGCGGAGCAGCGGCAGTATCTTGCCCGCCGCGTGGCGGAGCTGATCGAGGAATATAACACGCAGTACGGCGCTTCCTTGCAGCAGACGACGGCGGCAGGGCTTCTGACCCGTGCGTCGGCAAAGGATCAGACCGCACTTGAGACGCTGCTGACGCCGTATGCCGCCGTTTCCGAATGGCTGCTCGATACGCGCGACATGGCAAGTGCCCGCTGCGTAATCGCCGAAGCGCCTGCCGCGCAGACGGCGCAGTCCGGCCCGATCGACTGGGACGCGGAGGCGCAGGCCGCCGTCCGTCAGGCGGAGGAGCAGACCAGCGGAAACGAATTCGGCATGGAGGACGGCTATTACAACACCTACATCGGCCGAAGACTCTCCCAGCAGGCCGGGAAGGACGCTGCTGTCAGCTATGACGTTTCCCCGGAATATGACGATCTGCGCTGCCTGTTTGAAATCTGCAGGGCAAAGCAGATGCAGATTCTGTTCGTCCACGTCCCGATGCACGGCGCATGGAGCGATTACACGGCCTTTTCCGCCGAGCGGCGGCAGACCTACTATGAAAACGTGCGGCGCATTGCCGCGGAATATGAAAACGTGACGCTGCTGGACCTGACGGGCTATGAATATGAGCCCTATTTCCTCTGCGACACCATGCATCTTGGCTGGAAGGGGTGGCTTGCGGTTGACAAAGCGATTGCAGAATTTTGGGAAGCGGCTTGAAGCGCTCGTCTTTTCCCACTGGTACACGCTGGCGCTTGCCTGCGCGCTGCTGGCCGCGGCCATTTTTCTGGTCTGGCTGTGCATGGACGCGCAGAGCGTCGCGTTCATCTACAGCGAGTTCTGACAGGAGGACACCTATGAAAAGAATCATTCCCATTCTGCTGGCTCTGGCGCTTACGCTGACGCTCTGCGCCTGCGGCAAAAAGGACGCCCTCGCCACGGCGCAGGAGATGATCGGCGAGGACATTTCCGCGCTGACCGCCGCCATCGGCGAGCCGGAAACCAGCAGCTACGCCTCCTCCTGCCTCGGCCCGGGCGAGGACGGCGAGCTTTACTATGACGGCTTCACCGTCTACACCTACCGGGATCCCGACGGCACGGAGAATGTCTACGACGTGATGCCGCAGCAGTAAAGGAGGGCCCCATGAAACACGCCGTCTTCCGCCGGATGCTGGCGCTGGTGCTGGCGCTCTGCGCGCTGGCTCCGCTCTGCGCGCCTGTTTTCGCCGCGCAGGAGGCCTTTACCGACCCCATCCTCGCCGCCATGAAGCAGCCGATGGTGCTGGGCAGCAGCACGTTCGAATACGAGGGCGTGACCTTCAACCGCATTCTGATCCCGCGCTATGTGCTCGAACGCTATGAAACATCGGAATACGAGATCCTGCCCGGCCAGTCGGACGAGCGCGTGAAAACGGTCAAAAAGGCGCTCTATTCCAACGACAACTACCCCGACAACGAATTTGTCGCCTACACGCAGATGCGCGCGGGCGAGCCGGTCGAGACGTATTTTGACGACCATCTGGCCGCGCTGCTGGAGACGATCTACCGCTTCTGCGGTCTGCCGGAGAAAACAGCCTGCCTCGACGAGCTGACGATGTATCTGCTCAGCTGCCTGCCCGCGCTGAGCGGCGACATGCGGCACGATATCGAGGCCATGTACAAATACGATCTGACCAAATCCGGAACATACGGAACCGTTGCCCGCAGCGGAAAAACGGACGATCTGTATTATTTCGCGCAGACCGACCCGGGCTGGGCCGGAGAAATCTTCGAATTTGAAGGCAACGGCGCGACGCTCAAGGACCGCGGCTGCGGCTGCGCCTGCGCCGCGATGGTCTTCTCGACGTATCACAAGGTCGAAATCACGCCGCGCTGGATGCGCACCTATGCCCTGCAGGACAATTATCCCGTCAGCTACGGCCTGCCGAACGAGTATTTTGAGGGCATCGCCCGCTATTACAAATATCTTGAATACGAGCGCTACGGCACGACGCTCGAAGCGCCGAATATCTACAAAAAGGACGAGGTCGACATGTCCCTGCTGGCTGATCAGGTCGGCAACAAGGGCTATCTGGCCATCATCCATGTGCTCAAGGGCGCGTTCACAAGCCATGAGCATTATATGGTGCTCTGCGGCTATACCTCCATCGACGGCAAGGGCTATTTCCTCGTCGCCGACCCCTATGTGCTGCAAAGCCGCTACAGGGACTGGGACCAGCTGCGCACGACCGACACCGGCAACGACGGTCTGATCTACGCAACGCCTGAGGTCCTCTACCGCGATATGAAGTCTATCATTCTCTTTGAGCAGGACCGCAATGCCTTCCCGCTCTTCTGCCGCACAAAAACCTGGGAACCCCTGACCTCTGATAGGAGCTGACGCGCATGGAAAGACGACGCAAACAGACGCCCGGCCGCTTTCTGCGGCGGAACAAGCCCTATTTTCTGCTGGCGCTGACGCTCGTGCTGCTCACTGCGGCGGTCATCTTCGGCGTCAGGATCGTGCGGGAGCTCCATACGCCCGCACAGCCGTCCGTCCCCGCCTCCGCGCAGGAGCCGGTCACGCCCGCGCAGCCGGAGACGGAGCCCGAACAGTCGCCGGACAGTTCCGAACAGCAGCCGGAACCCGAGCCGGACGAGCCGGCTTTCCCCGGCACGACTGTCTATCTCGCTGATGGCCGCCTGCGCGCGGTCTACAATCCGGACGCGCTGCGGATGGATTCGTCCACGGAGGGACTCGATTCGTTCCTGCCGGTCACGGACGGGCAGCTTGCGCGCATCGACGTGCAGAAGCTGAACACCTCGCGGGAGCTTCTGAAAAGTGCCGAGCTGGAGCGCATCTGCATCGGCGCGGTGCAGGCGTATTATTATGCCGCGCCCGCGACGGAGGATGTTACCGTCACAGTTCTGGAAAACAGCGATGACATTTACGACGCGCAGCTGCTTGCCCCGGCGTACAACGGCGCGCCGGAGGTAACGGCCCGGGTGCGCCTTTTGCAGCTGAACGGCGCTCTGTGGTGCCTCAGCGCAATCTATCCGGACGGAGAGGACTGCGCGGCGCTGCAGCAGACGTTTGACTCGATCTCGGTCCGCACGGAGGAAACGCCATGAAACGCATTCTGACCGCTGCGCTTTTGTGTCTGCTGGCACTTTTATGCGGCTGCGCGCAGAAGCCGGAGGCAGAGCCGCCCGCACAGGAGGCCTTCTCCGTTCCCGCTGCGCCCGAGCCGGAGCCCGCACCTGCGGAGCAGGAGCCGGAAGCGCCGGAACCCGAACCCATCCCGGACGGGATCGTCACGATCAACGGCCGCGCGTTTTACTATGAAAACGGCCAGCCGCTCACCGGCTCCGGCCTGACGGAGCGGAACGGGCAGCTTCTTTATGTGCAGCCGGACGGCAGCCTGTTCGTCTTTTCGAGCGGCGTCAACCGCTGTGGGGATGTGCTCTATTATCACACCGGTGAGGACGGCTGCGCCCTTCTGCCGCCGCCCGCGGGTCTGTACGACGACGGGCAGGCGCTGTACGACGTGCAGCAGGACGGCTCGCTTCTGGCAGACGGAACAGACGGCTATCTGACCTTCGGCGCCGACGGCCGCTATACCGGCGGCAGCGAGGAGCTGGACGCGGGCATTGCGCAGCTTCTGGCCGACAGCAATCCGGATTTGATAGAAGACCGCGAGACGCGGCTTTCGCTGGTGTTCGACTATATCCGTGACAATTTCAGATACCTGTCCATGCCGCACTATGACGCCGGAACGGACGACTGGGCGCAGGAGGCCGCGGAGGTCTTCCTGCGGCAGGGCAAGGGCAACTGCTACTGCTTTGCCGCCGCGTTCATGTACTGCGCCCGCAGACTCGGCTATCAGGCCTACGTCGTGGCTGGGCACGAGAGTACGCCCGACAACGACCACGCCTGGACAATGATCGAGGAAAACGGCGAGACGCGGCTGTACGACGTGCAGCTGGAATACGCCTATCTCTATCAGTTCGGCAAGGGCGAGATCGACACCTACGCCATGACCGACTCCGGCGGCAGCGTCTATAACGGCTTCCAGTATTATTTCCCCTGACCTACCCTTCTGCCGCCGCTCTGCGGCGGCAGTTTTTACAGGAGAACCGCTTATGAATTTCGCTTCCCCGCTTTTTCTGTTTGCGTTTCTGCCGCTCGTGCTGATCGCGTATCACCTGCTGCGGCCCATGCAGGCAAAAAACGCGCTGCTGATCGCGGCAGGACTCGTGTTCTACGCCTTCGGCGATCTGCGCCATCTGCCGCTGCTGCTGGCCTCCTGCGCGCTGCATTACGCCGTGGGGCTTGCGCTCATGCGCGCCCGGCGCAGGCGCGGGCTGCTGCTGGCCGCGTGTGTCACGGTCGATCTTGCGGTGCTGGCCATATATAAATGGCGCGGCGCGCTGCCGCTCGGCATTTCGTTTTATACGTTTCAGGCCATCAGCTACGTTGTAGACGTCTATCGCGCGCCGCAGAGCGGTACGCGCAGCTTCCGGCAGGCGCTGCAATACCTGACGTTTTTTCCGCAGCTGACCGCCGGGCCTCTGATGCGGTTTTCGGAGGTTCAGCCGCTGCTGGACGCGCGGCGCGTCACATGGGACAGCGCGTTTGACGGCTGCTGCCGCTTCGTCTGCGGGCTGGCAAAAAAGGTGCTGCTGGCCGCGGCTGCTGCCAAGCTTGTTGACGCGGTCTACGCGCAGGAAAGCCTCGACGCGCTGTGCGCGTGGACGGGCGCGGTCTGCTACTGTTTGCAGCTCTATTTCGATTTTTCCGGCTACAGCGACATGGCCGTCGGCCTCGGGCTGCTGTTCGGCATCAAGCTTCCGGAGAACTTCCGCTATCCCTACTGCGCGGACAGCATCACGGATTTCTGGCGGCGGTGGCACATTTCACTGTCCCGCTGGTTCCGGGATTATCTCTATATTCCGCTGGGCGGCAACCGCAAGGGGACGCTCCGCACGATGGCAAATAAGCTGCTTGTGTTTCTGGCGACCGGCCTGTGGCACGGGACGGGCTGGACGTTCGTCCTCTGGGGTCTGTGGCACGGACTTCTGAGCTGTCTGGAGACGGCGCTCCATCTGCCGGAGAAGCTCAAAACCCGCTGGTACGGGCATGTGTATGCCCTTCTCGCCGTAATTTTCGGCTTCGCGGTCTTCCGCGCGGCGGATGTCGCACAGGCGGGCGCGCTGCTTGGGGCTATGCTGACAGGCTTCTCGCCGAACACGGCCTGCCGCGCGGCGCTGCTGGCGGCGCTTTCCCGCAGGACGGCGCTGCTGTGTATACTTTCGCTGGCGCTCTGCCTGCCGCTCGGGCCGTGGCTGCGAAAAAAAATCGAGCCGCTGCGCGTTTGGAACGCGCTGCGCGGCTGTCTGATCCTGCTGGTATTTGTGCTGTGCCTGCTCGCGCTGGCCTCCGGATCGTTCCAGCCGTTCATCTATGCGAGCTTCTGAGGACTGCCTATGAAAATTTCCTTCAAACAGATCTTCTGCATCCTGCTGCTTCTTGTGTGCCTGCTGCCGCTGGCTGTTTTTGTGACCGCGGGGCCGTCCGCCTCCGGCGCAAACGAGCGTTTAGCGGCAAAGCCGCGCCTGACGACCGGCGGGCGCCTGAATTTCGACGTCTTATCGGACACAGCAGACTATTTTGCGGGCCATTTCGGCCTGCGGCAGGCGCTCATCACGGCAAATGCCGCGGCGGACGCGGCCATTTTCCGCGAGTCCGCCACGCCGGAGGTGCTGCTTGGCACGGACGGCTGGCTGTATTACGCCGACACGCTGGCCGATTATACCGGCGCAGCCCCCATGACGGCGCGGCAGCTCTGGTGCGCGGCGCAAAATCTCGCGCTCATGCAGGAATATGCGCAGACGCAGGGCGCGGCATTCCTGTTCGTCTGCGCACCGAACAAAAACACGGTCTATCCCGCGCAGATGCCCGCGCGCTATACCCGTGCGGAGGGCCCGTCCGATCTTGACCGGCTGGAGACGCTTCTGGACGCGCAGGACATCGCGTTCTGCGACGTGCGGCAGACGCTTCTGGACGCGCAGGGGCTGACCTATTACCGCACGGACAGCCACTGGAACGGCTATGGCTCGGCGCTGGCCTGCGACGCAATCCTGGCAGCGCTCGGACGGGAGTCCTCCCTTGCCGGAGAACCCTTCACGCTTCAGCCGCACACCGGAGACCTGTATCAGATGCTCTATCCGGCCTCCGGAAAACAGGAACAGGGGCTCAGCCTTGCGCGGGCGCGGGAATTTCAGTACGTGGGCACGGTACGCGGCGCGGACGATCAGCTCATCCGCACGCAGTCGGACGGCAGCGGCGCGCTGCTGGCCTTCCGGGATTCGTTCGGCAACGCGCTGCACGCGGATCTGGCCGAAGCGTTCCAGACGGCGGTTTTCTCCCGCGCCATGCCGTATGACCTGTCTTTGATGCAGGACGCGCGGCCCAATGCTGTGCTCGTCGAGCTGGTCGAGCGCAATCTGCGCTGGCTCGCCTCTCGCCCGCCGCTCCTGCCCGCGCCGGAACGCGAAGCACCCGAGGCCCAGCCGGGAAATCAGACTGTCTCCGTCCGGCAGAGCGCTTCGTCCTACGACGGTCTGCTTGTCTATACCGGCACGTTTGACGGCCTGACGCCGGACAAGGACTCCCCCGTCTACGCCGTGCTGGACGGCGTCTGCTACGAGGCCTGCCCCACGGCGGAGGGCTTCCAGCTCCTCGCCCCGGCAGGAAGCGAGCTGTCCCTGCTCGTCCGCACAAGCGGCGCGTTCCAGCGCCTGCAGACCGCACTCGCATGACTGTCCACCCCAAATCGCCCCTTGTCATGCAGTCCCATACGCATGACAAGGGGCGATTTGGCTGTGTCATTACAGGATGTACGCGGAGATATTCGCGCAGATGCACTTGATGTCGACGCGGGAGCGGAAGTCGAACTGCAGCTGGTTGCCGTTGCTGAAGACGAGCAGGAGCTCGCTGTCGACGTCCAGAATGCCCGCCGTCTCGATGCCGAAATACTGTACCTTTGAATACGGGTACGAGAAATACGAGACCTTCTTGCCCGTGACGCCCTGCACGTTCACGATGAACACGCGCCTGTTCGTGAACACGACCTGGTCGCGGATGGTCTGGAAGCACTGCACGGCCTCCTCGCCGGGGGCGAAGAGATCCGCAATTTCGCAGCGCATCTGGGCAAGAGAACCCCCCTTCAGATTCGGGTAATTCGCATCCTTGGGGATGGTGCAGGAAATGCTGCTTGTGGCCATAATGGAACTTTCTGTATGTTCTTATTTCTTCAGCATCTGCTGTGCGCAGGCGAGCATCCAGAATACGCTTCCCGCGTAGGTCAGGAGCTCCGGCAGCTGCGCGCCCGCAAGACTGACCGCGCCGAACAGCACGCCCAGCAGCGCATAAAACGCCAGCCTGCGCCGCGCGCCCCGATCAAAGCTGAACGCGCCCGCGTGATAGCTCGCCAGCATGAACGCGATCATCGCGAACAGCGAGAAGCAGTAATCCAGAATCGCGGGATTGATCTCCCAGTGGCGGAAATCGCGGAAGAGCTTGGCAACATAGAACAGCACAACAAAGACGAAAAACGCCGCCGCCGGCTTTTTCCCCTTCCACCGCAGCACAGCCCCCGCGCCGAGCGAGAGTCCGGCCAGCAGGCCGAGCATGCTCACGAGCATCTGCGCGATGGAGCCCCGGAAGCTGAGCGCGCTGCCCGCAAGCAGCCCCAGCGCGCCAAGCAGCGAAAACACCAGATCCTGCCCGCAGGGCCGGTAGGCAGACGCATAGGCGGACTTCTTTTCCAGACTGACCGCCGCCAGCGCGAAGACAAAGACCATCAGGATGCTGAACGCAATGAGCGGGATGCTGCTGCCGCCGGACAGCTGCGTTGTGCGGAAAAAGTAACCGGCGATGGCGGAAAGGAGCGCGGCGCAGATAACGCCGATCATGCCGGACTTCTGCTTCATATCTCAAATACCCCCATGCGAGTTTTATTTATTTAGTATAGCACATGCAGCCGGCAAAAGACACCCCGCAGGCAGGAATTTTGCGTTTTTCCGTGCGCGGCGCGGATTACGGCGAAAAAGGTGGAAAAAAAGCATGAAATTCCGGGCCGGGCGAAGAAATTCTCCTTGCAATTTTCGGGAATGGGTGCTATAATACAGTTATCTTGATAGTATTTTACTTGAGAGTGGGGAATTGCTCCCCACTCTTTCTTGCTGGTAAGGGGGTATTTTCTTGAAGGTAACGGAGCAGGTGGCGCAGTTTGCAGAGCCCGTCGTGCAGTCGCACGGCTGTACGCTCTGGGATGTGGAATATGTCCGCGAGGGCGGAGAATGGTTTTTGCGGCTGTACATCGATAAGGACGGCGGCGTGGATATCTCCGACTGCGAGGCCATTTCCCGCGCCATGGATCCGATCCTCGACGAAAAGGATCCCGTACCGGACAGCTACAACTTCGAGGTCTGCTCGGCCGGGCTCGAGCGGCAGCTGAAGCGCCCGTCGGATTTTGCGCAGTTTATGGGCAGCTCCGTCTCGGTCAAGCTCTTCAGGCCCGTAAACGGCGCGAAGGAGTTCGTCGGGACGCTCACGGGCTACGAAAACGGCGCCGTGACCATCGAAACCGCAGGCACCACACAGACATTCCAGAAAAACGAGGTCGCGCAGGTGCGGCTTCACGTCGAGTTTTAAGGGAGGAATTTAGAAAACTATGAATGCCGAAATTTTTGCAGCGCTTGCGCAGCTTGAAAAAGAACGCGGGATCCCGCAGAGCTACATGATCGAGAAGATCACGCAGGCTCTCGTCGCTGCATACAAGAAGGACAAGGACGGCTACACCGACAACGTCTTCGTCGACGTCAAGGACGACGATATGCACATGTACGTACAGAAGGAGGTCGTCGACGACGTTATTACCCCCGCCACGGAAATTACGCTCGACGCAGCCCGGAAGATCAGCAAGACCGCGCAGCTTGGCGATCTTGTCAACGTCGACGTGCAGACGAAGGACTTCGGCCGCATCGCCGCGCAGACGGCCAAGCAGGTCATCATCCAGGGTATCCGCGAAGCAGAGCGCGGCATGGTCTTCGACACGTTCTCGTCCAAGGAACACGAGATTCTCACCGGCACGGTGCTGCGCATCGAGCCCGCAACGAACGACATGACCATCCGCATCGGCGGCGGCAACGACAAGACCGACGCCATGCTCTCCGCGTCCGAGCAGGTCCGCACGGAGTATTATCACGAGGGTGACCTCATCCGCGTCTACGTCGTCGAGGTCCGCCGCTCCACCAGAGGCCCGCAGGTCATCGTCTCCCGGACGCATCCGGGCCTTGTCAAGAGACTTTTCGAGCTTGAGGTCCCCGAAATCGCCTCTGGTCTCGTTGAGATCAAGTCCATCGCCCGCGAAGCCGGCTCCCGCACGAAGCTGGCCGTTTATGCCTCGCAGGACGGCATCGATCCCGTCGGTGCC
>CADBOK010000202.1 GCA_902796245.1 Oscillospiraceae bacterium
AGGACGCCTATATTCTTGGCATATCGGAGCCAGTCGCAGAATTTACCGGACGGGTGATCGCGATCATTCACCGGCATGACGATATCGGGGAGAAATGGGTCGTCGCACCGGACACCATGCGCATCTCGGCAGACGAGATTATGCAGCGGGTTTCCTTTCAGGAACAATTTTTTCAATCGGAAGTCAGAATGCTCTGAAACCGGCAAAAGCCGCCCGTCCGGGCGGCTTTTGCCGATTATTTTTTACTCTGTCCGCAGCGCTACGACCGGGTCCTTCTTTGCGGCGAGGGACGACGGGATGAGACCTGCGAGGAATGTCAGCAGCATCGAAATGGCGACCAGCACTGCGCCGGCCTGCCACGGCAGCTTCGCGCCGAGTGAGGCAATGCCAGTCAGATGCTGCACGACCGCGTTGATCGGCAGGGTCAGCACCAGCGTCAGTCCCACGCCGAGAAGCCCTGCGGCCAGACCCTCGATCAGCGTCTCCGCGTTGAATACGCGCGAGATATCGCGCCTTGACGCGCCGATGGCGCGCAGAATGCCGATTTCCTTTGTGCGTTCCAGAACGGAAATATACGTGATAATGCCGATCATGATCGACGAGACGACCAAAGAAATCGAGACGAACGCGATCAGCACATAGGAAATGGCGTTGATGATCGTTGTGACCGAGCTCATCAGAAGCGCGACGTAATCCGTGTAGGTGATCTGCGATTCCTCCGGAAGCGCACGGTTGTACTGCGTAATGCAGTCGCCAATGGCCTCCTTATCCGAGAAGGTAGAGGCGTACAGATTGATCTTCGACGGCTTACCGGGCGTAATATATCCGAGCGTTTCCAGCGTATCCGCATACGTTGAATCGGAATATGCGGCAGGTACATACGTATCATAGAGATACTGCACCTGCTCCGTTGTCAGCTCTGCCGCATCCATCGCGGCAGCCAGCTGCTCGGACGAAAGCCCTGCCAGCTGCGCGGAAACTGTCTCGGCATACTGCGCGGCGATCTGCTCGCGCAGCATCTGACGCACGTAGTCAAATAGTGTTTCATCGTCCATCTGTGCAATGTACCCGCGCACGGTCTCCGGGTCGGTGCCCATCTGCCCGGCATAGGAATCCGTCATCTGCGCCTCGATCGTCTCGCGCGTCATGCCGTCCATGGCCTGCTGCACGGCGCTGACCAGATATTCGTCCGGAGCCTGCTCCGACATGTCCGTATACATCTGCGCCTTCTCCTGCGTATCTGCGCCCGCCAGAACGGCATTGACTGCCTCGCGCATCTGTGCCGCGTCGGGCGCTTCCTCTTCGCCGGTTTTGAACGGAAGGCCCGTCAGAACATCTGTTGTGGGATCGTCCAGCTGCTGCCGGATAATTGCGCTTTGCGCGGCGTTGTCCAGAACATACTGCGTCAGCGCGCTCGTATAGCCCAGAGACCCGCGCACCATGCTGTTGGCCGCGTCCGGATCCGGGCGCATCACGCCGACAATCTTCAGGGTCGTTCCGACCTCGTCTGAGCCGTAGAGATAATCCATCCCGGCCTCGGTCCGGCTCAGATCCGTCCAGCTGCCGTCTGCGTCCTGAGAGTAGGCCTCAAACGGCAGGATCAGCTGGAACGTGTGCCCGCAAAGCTCTTCATAGCTCCAGCTTGCGTCCGTTCTTTCAATCGTCTCCTGGTTCATGGCCGCCTGCATTGCGTCCGTCATTTCCTGCTCGGTCTTGAGGCCCATCGCGTACATGACCAGATCGGAGATCTCATTGTTTTCGCTCACGACCAGAATAACCTCGTCGTATGCCTCCGGCCATCTGCCGTAAAGCACGTCGTACTGCGATTTCAAAAGCGGGGAGATCCCCGTCCCGTCCTCGCCCGGCAGAAGCTCTTCCCAGACGTCCATGGCGGAATAATAGCTGCCGAACTGCGAAAAATAGCTGCTGTAATCGCCGCCGTACATGCTGCTCATCATGTTCTGCAGCAGCTCCATCACGTCGGCCTTGACAATATTTCCGTCCGCGTCCTTTGTATAGACCGGCAGCGCCAGATCGTAGGCGTACTGGATTGAGGTCAGATACTGGTGGATTTCGCTGTCCGGGTTATCCAGATAGCGCTTGAAGGATTCCAGATCGTTCGTCTGCGTGCCGCTCTCGTTCAGACTCTGCATCAGATCATACATGACGTTGGACGCATAGACACGCCCGTCCGTATGCTCGTTTCCGGCTTCCTCGCTGTGTACGCCCATCAGCGCCGTCACCATGCCGGACATATCCGCGCTTTCCGCCTCAATGGTCACAGGGTAGGATGAGAGCGTGTCCTCCTGCACGTCATTGATATAGGTCTGAATGCCGTTGGAAAGCGCCAGAATCAGCGCAATGCCAATGATGCCGATGGAGCCCGCGAAGGCCGTGAGGAGCGTGCGGGTCTTCTTGGTCATCAGATTGTTGAGACTCAGCCCCAGCGCCGTAAAAAACGACATGGACGTGCGCCGTGTGGTTTTCTCCGCCTTCACAGGCAGCGGCGCTTCGTCTTCATACGGCGCGCTGTCCGCCAGAATGCTCCCGTCGAGCAGCCGGACCGTCCGCGTGGCGTAGCGCGCGGCAAGCTCCGGATTGTGTGTGACCATAATAATGAGCTTTTCTTTTGAAATTTCTTTCAAAAGCTCCATGACCTGCACGGACGTTTCGCTGTCCAGCGCGCCGGTCGGCTCGTCGGCCAATAAAATCTCCGGATCGTTGACCAGCGCCCGTGCAATCGCCACGCGCTGCATCTGCCCGCCGGACATCTGGTTGGGCTTCTTGTGCAGCTGATCGCCGAGACCGACCTTTTCCAGCGCCTGCGCGGCGCGTTTTCTCCGCTCGGCCCGGCTCACACCGGAGAGCGTCAGCGCCAGCTCCACGTTCTGCAAAACCGTCTGGTGCGGAATCAGATTGTAGCTCTGGAACACAAAGCCGATGGAATGATTGCGGTACGTATCCCAGTCCCGCGCGGAAAAATCCTTAGTGGAGCGCCCGCCGATGACCAGATCGCCGGACGTGTACTGATCAAGTCCGCCGACGATGTTCAGAAGCGTCGTCTTTCCGCAGCCGGACGGCCCCAGCACGGCGACGAATTCGTGCCGCCGGAACCGGATGGACACGCCTTTCAGCGCATGAACCGTACTGTCTCCGGCCTGATAATCCTTTACGATCTGTTTGAGCTCAAGCATTGGGTCACGATCCTTCATTTTCAGAATAAACAAAACTAAAATACACCTGATTTATGAATAAATCTATGAAAGCGGAACATCTACTCACAGAGTTTACAGAAAATTTACTGCTTTCAAATATTATTTAGGCCGCCTAACGATTTGTTTGGACAAACAGACGAAATTGTAAAGTTTTCAGGGCAGAAACCGTTGGTTTTTGGGTAAAATAATACTGGACAGCTGAAGAATATTGCGGTATAATTTAGCAGAATGTTGTGGGAACACAGTATATTGGCCGGCATCCAGTCGGCAGGTAATAAGGAGGAAATTCATTATGTCTGTTAAAGTTGCAATCAATGGTTTTGGCCGTATCGGTCGTCTGGCGTTCCGTCAGATGTTCGGCGCTGAGGGCTACGAAGTCGTCGCCATCAACGACCTGACTTCCGCCAAGATGCTCGCGCATCTGCTGAAGTACGACTCCACGCAGGGCAACTATGTTGCACAGGGCCACACCGTTGACTTCCACGAGGGCGAAGGCGAAGACAACTACATCGTTGTCGACGGCAAGAAGATCGTCATCTACAAGATGCCCAACGCGGCTGATCTGCCCT
>CADBOK010000203.1 GCA_902796245.1 Oscillospiraceae bacterium
GCGCTGAATTTCTCCCGCGTTGTTGGTACTGTCCGGCTCGCCGAGCATGGCCCGCACGTCCTCACGCTTCATCCCCAGCCGCAGTCCTCCGAGCTCCGTCGCCAGAATGCGCGCAGATACGGAATTCTCGTCCTCCCAGCCGCCGTCTGCCGCGGATTCTCCGCCGCGCGTCGGTTCTTCCGCACCGGCGATGCCGTCCTCCGCAGGTTTTTCATCGCTCGCCGGCGATTCCGTTGTGGGCGTTTCGGCACCGGCGGCCTGACTGGCATTGTCGGCGTTCTTGTATCCCAGGTTCCGAACGGCCAGCGGGATGGAGATGGCCAGCACCGCGCAGGCGGCCAGCGCCGCGATGGGCAGCCAGCACTTTTTCCGCCGGATGTCGGCGGCTTCTTCTATCATCGTATCGCTTAAATTTCCGATGCAGCGGAACAGGTCCTGTGCCGTCATACCGCGATCCCCTCCTTCAAAAGCGCGTCCCGCAGTCCCGCGCGCAGGCGGAACAGCCGGGATTTGACCGTGTTTTCCGTCAGGCCAAACAGGCCCGACAAGCGCCGGACAGAATCGCCGTAATAATACCGGCGGAGAAACAGCTGCCGGTTTTCGCGCGTCTGCGCTTGCAGGAACAGCTCGATCGTCAGTGTGACCGCCTGCGCGTCCAGCTGCGCCTCGGGCCGCTCGCCGCCCGGCAGACAGTTGGCAAGCTCGGAAAGCAGCAGCTCCGTCTGTCCCCCGCCGCGCTTCTGTGCGCAGGCCGCTTCCCAGCGCGTAAAGGACAGATTGCGCGTGATGCGGCCCAGAAACGCCCGCAGGCAGCCGGGCCGCGTGGGTGGAATGGCGTTCCAGGTGTGCAGCCACGTATCGCTGACGCATTCCTCCGTGTCCTCATGGCTGTGCAGGATGTTAAAGGCAATGGAGCGGCAGTAGCCGCCGTATTTTTTTCCCGTCTCGGCGATAGCCCGCTCCTCGCGGGCAAAGTACAGGTCAATGATCGTTTCGTCTTCCATGTCGAATCCTCCTCTGTCATATAAGACCGGATTTTTTCGCGCCGGTTGCAGGAATTTGGGTTGATTTTTTTCCGCTTCCGTGCTATGCTCACCATGCAATTTGCATGATATCGTTCATTTGGAACGGGAGGAAAGAGAAAAATGCAAGAGTCGTTGCAAAATCCTGCATTTTCAAAGCAGGAGGTTCTGCACTGCGCGGGCATCGTCGGCGCGGGCGTGCTGTATTCGCTGGGAATCAATCTGTTTGTCGTTCCGGCAGGGCTGTATACGGGCGGGATCATGGGCCTCGCGCAGCTGCTGCGTACATTTTTCCTGTATCTTACAGGGCTGGAGCTGAAGATCGACATCGCGGGTATCATCAACTATGCAATCAACCTTCCGGTTTTATGCATCGCGTGGCGGCGTCTTGACCACCGCGTCGTGTTCAAGACGCTGCTGTCCGTCACGACGACGACTGTTTTCCTGTCCCTCATCCCGCGCGCGGGCATTCTGCGCGACGATAAGCTCGCCGAATGCCTCATCGGCGGCATTCTCTGCGGCTGCGGCATCGGCATCACGCTCTGGATGGGCGGCACGTCGGGCGGCATGGACGTGATCGGCATGATGCTGCTGAAAAAGGGCTCGCATACCTCCATCGGCCATGTGAACCTCATCTGGAATCTGGCGCTCTACGCGATCTGCGCAGCGGCGTTCAACCTGTCCACGGCGATCTATTCGGTCCTGTTCTCCTTCATCTCCACGACGGCGATGGATAAGCTGCACATGCAGAACATCAACGTCGAGGTCACGGTCGTAACGAAGATCCTGAGCCCGGAAATGGAGCATGAGATCCTCGTCGACCTGCACCGCGGCATTACGCGCTATGAGGGCGTCGGCGAATACACCGGCGAACCGGTCCACATCTTCTATATCCTCGTCACAAAATACGAGATCAGCCGTCTGCGCGCCATCGTCCGCAAGCACGACCCCCACGCCTTCATCGTTGCAAAGGACGGTGCGGTCGTTTACGGGAATTATAAGAGGAAGCTGTAAGGCCCAGATTGTTTACAGTGGGCATCGGCCCTTGCATTGAAAAACTGTGGCGTATACGTATGCGCCACAGTTTTTTTACAAAAAACGCTGTTTTCTGCCCCTACCGGCTTGCTGATTATAAAACTCGGCTTCCCGGCAACGCACTGGTGCGGGAGCACTCCAAACGACTCAATCCTCCATCATCAGCCGGACGATCTGGCGGTCGGTGTCAGCCATGCCGGTGTGAGCAAGTGTGCCGACGGTTTCGATAGTGTGCTCGATGCCGGATTTGACGATGCCGTCCCCGGCGTAGAACTGGTTCCCGCAGCGGTACATGTGGTAGCCGAGCAGACCCGCGTCCACGCTGGTCGCGATCTTGGCCGCGCAGGAGGGCTTGGCTCCGTCGCAGATAATGCCGGATGTAATTGCCATGGCGTTGACGAGCGTATGCTTGATGTGCTCATACCCGCCGCCATAGAGATAGGTGATGCCTGCGCCCGCGCCGCAGCCGGCCGAAACGGCCCCACAGTAGGCGGACAGCGTCCCGATATGTGCCTTGATATGGATCGTACTGAGATTGGACACGGCCAGCGCCCGGTAGAGCGTTTCGCGGCTCACGCCCAGCTCCTGCGCGTAGACGACGACCGGCACGGAGGCCGTAATGCCCTGATTGCCGGAGCCGGAGTTGATAACGACCGGCAGCTCGCAGCCGGACATGCGCGCGTCGCTGGCAGCGGCGGCCATGTAGCGGGCACGGTTCTGCACCGTCTCGCCGTAGGCCTCGCGCAGCGTCCGGCCGACGTTCGCGCCGTAAGACCCGGAAAGGCCCGCTTCCGCGATAGCCATATTATACGAGATCTGCCGCTCGAACAGCTCCCGCACGTCTTCCGGACAGAGGGAGTCGGCGAAATCGACGATGCGTTCGACGGTCAGGACGCTCCGGTCCGTGCGCCGTTCGGAGACGGTCTCGCTGCACGGACGGTCGATGATGCGCGTCGTGCCGTGCAGCAGCTGGACAAGATTCGTGTGGCTGCCGACGATACGGGCCGTGGCCTGATCGCCCTCTGCGCAGACCGTAATGCGGATATCGAAGATAAACGGCGAATCGATGGGGCGGATCTCAAACGCGGCTTCCTTGAGATAGGCGCGCATGTCTTCAATCTGCGCCTGCGTGACCTCGCTCAGAACCTCGAGCTCTTTATCCTCCCGCCCGGCGATAATTCCGGCGGCGGCAGCCGCCGCGATGCCGTGCATCGAGCCGGTATGCGGCACAATCACGCTTTTAACGTTTTTGATGATGTTGCCGCTGACCTCGATGCGCACGCGCTCGGGCCGTTTGCCGAGCACGGCGCGGGCCTGCGCCGCGGCATAGGCGATAGCGATCGGCTCCGTGCAGCCCATCGCGGGCACGAGCTCCTCGCGCAGGATATCCAGAAAGCTGTGATACAGAGCATCAGTTCGGTTCATTGCGTGTTTCCTCCGTTTTTTCGTGATAGCAGGCGGCCGAGCACGTGTGGCTGCCGCAGACGCGCGGCGGCGCGTCCTTGTGGTGGCTGCAAATCAGGTCGGGCTGATATTGAAGCGCCCCGGCCAGAAACGCGCGGACCGCATCGTCCGCGCGGCCCGCCGCGCCCGGATAGAGCCGGAGCCCGGCCTCCTCCAGCGCAAGCCGCGCCCCCGCGCCGATGCCGCCGCAGATGATCGCGTCGACGGCATACGCCTTCAAAAATCCTGCCAGCGCGCCGTGGCCGTTTCCCATCGTGTCCACAATGGCCGATGAGACGATCCGCCCGTCGGTCAGATCATAGAGCTTGAACTGCGCGGTACGGCCAAAATGCCCATAAATTTTGCCATGGTCAAACGGAACTGCAACCCGCATGAAAATGCCTCCTGTTCTGCATCTGTTGTGCAATGTGACGATATTCCATGGAGACTATTATAGCAGATTTGTTCCATTTGTAAAGAAGAGAAAACGGGCCGCCCCACCGAATGGTGGAGCGGCCCGCCGCGTATCTGCTCAGCCGGAGCAGCGGCTGCATCCGCAGCCGGAATTGGAATTCGAATTGGAAGTACCGCCTACGCAGCCGCACGAGCCGCAGCCGCACCGGCAGCAGCATCCGCAGCCGCACCGGCGGCAGCATCCGCAGCCCGTCGGCGTCGACGTACCGACGCCCGTGCCGCTCTGCTGCGTGCAGGTGCAGGTACAGGTGCAGATAGGATTCGTGGTCGAGGCGCCGCCGACCGAGCCGGTCGTCTGCTTGCAGCAGGGATTGCAGCACCGCTGCTGGACAAAGTCCGGGAACGTGAGGCCGCCGAAGCAGCCGTTGCAGGAAGAAGCCATTTTATATCCCTCCATAAAAGATCCGGGAACGTCTGTTCCCGCGTCATTCTATGCCGCATGTGCCCGAACCGTGCCGCAGCGCGTCGAAAAACAGCAAAGCCCGGACGGCGCAGGGCCGTCCGGGTTTTGGATGCAAAACAAAAATCGAAAGAAAACTCAGCGCTTGGAGAACTGCGGGGCGCGGCGGGCTGCCTTCAAGCCGTACTTCTGAAATCCTCGCGTGAAAAGTCCCCTATTTTCAATGACTTTTCGATTTTATAATTTCTATGCACCTCAAAATGAATCTCATTTTGGATTATTTGCAAATGCACCATTGACCTTTGAGATCAGGTCTTTCGGCTGATTATAGGTCAGATGCGCGTAGATGTCCAGTGTTATTTTCGCGTGTTCGTGACCAGCCAGAACCTGCACGGTCTTGACATCTACTCCTGCCAACAGAAGGTTTGTGATGTACGTATGCCGAAGCTGGTGTGGCGTTACCTGAAAGTCCATGCTATATACAACACTTGCATTGTGCGCTGCCTTTTGACCCAAAACCGGCGTGACGGTGTGCTTGATCTTTTGCCCATTCACATACCGGGTGTAGGTGCGCTCCTTGGTGCTGCGGACAGTGACATACTTCCAGAGCCGTCCCCATTGCGTGCCAGACAACGGCTGCCCCTCACTGCTGGCAATGACATAATCCGAAATCGAAGATTCTTTCACTTCTTTCAGACAATCGACGAGCTGCGGAGGAATTGGGATTGTCCGCTTTGCCGCTTTCGTTTTCAACTCGGTTGTCACGACCGGGCGGTTGTGTTCGATGTGCCAGGCGCGGCAAACGACGATGTGCGGGGCGGATCCATCCAAGAATACGCTATCCCATTGCAGAGCGAGGGCTTCTTCTCTGCGCAGGCCCGCATACAGGCAGAGCATAATAAACGGATATGGCGGCAGACCGCGCACTGCGTCCAAGAGGGTCTGCACCTGCTCTGTGGTGAGCGCCGTTTTCTCTTTCGGCGCTTTGCCGCCTTTTGGATTCAGATTCTTGCACGGCGATTCGTCAATGATTTTGCTTTGCTCTGCCGATGTGAAAATCAGCTTGTACAGCATCTGTACGCTGCGGTAGATCGACGCTGATTTTGAAGCAGCCTTGGTAATTGCCATCTTCACATCATCGGGCGTGATCTCCTGCATATACCGGTCGCCTAGCGGCTCGATGATATAGATTTTGACCTTGGAGGTATAGTCAGCCAGCGTAGTTACTCGAATGCTCGAAGCCTGCATGGTAAGCCACTTTTCCGCATACTCCCGAACCGTAGGATTCTCGCGCCGGTACACAGCTTCTTCGATTTGGCGCTGGGCAAGAGCCACCTTTTCCGTCAGCTCATCCGGTGTCTGTGCGTAAAGGGCAATGTATTTGCCATCTGGGCCTTTGATGCGCTTGCGGTATTCATTCCGGCTGGGGATAAACTCATATGTTGGTTTCTTCGGTCGAGCCACGGAATCCCCCCTTGTCGAAACCAAGAGAATGTTATATTCTCTCGAAATAGACCGATTTCCTGATCGTGTGGTATAATCATAATTGCGCCGGCAGCAAAATACGAAAGGAACGGTTTCTATGAACACGTCCGTTATATGCGTAGCCCATGGAAACATTGAAAAGGAAAAGGAAGAACTGATTGACCTTGTCAGGACGCTTACCCCAGAGGAGGTCGAAAAGGTCATCGATCGCGCTCGTCAATTACTTGTTCCACAATAACACGCAGTTTCTTTGCGTTCTCCGGAGACATATTGCGAATTGCGTCTATTAGATACTGCTGGTTCTCTGTTAGCCCATCCTCGTTTTCGGGGGTGGGCTCTTTTTTATCTTCTGTCCACCCCATTATGAATGACGGTGTTGTTTGAAGCGCGTCCGCAATCGCTTTAATTTTCGACTGGTTCAAATTCTGAAGCCCAAGCTCAATTTTGTTGATAGAGGATCTGGATTTATATCCTAGCCGACGAGCCAGTTCGTCCTGAGATATGTTGAGTTCTTCTCTTTTGAATTTAATACGTTCACCGATGGTCATTACGATCGCCTCCTGACAGAAATCATTGTAACATGATGTAGATTGTAAATCAACTGATTTTAAGTTTTTTCTAAAAAACTGTTGACATTTTGTCTACGCTGTGGTAATCTCCTGAATGTAGATAATTCATCTACATCGAAACCGAAAGGAGGTGGGCGAATGACCGATACGATTGCTTTGCGTGAAAAAATTAAAGAATCCGGATACAAGCTCGTTTTTATTGCAAACAAGATTGGGCTTACATATCAGGGGTTCTTGAAGAAGCTGAACAATGACTCTGAGTTTAAGGCAAACGAGATTCAGGGACTTTGCGATCTTCTGCGCATCGACACGGGCGAGAAGGAAGCCATATTTTTTTGCACCGAGTGTAGATAATTTATCTACACTAGAAAGGAGACGTCTATGAACAGCACATTCTCCACGCCGAAGCGTTGGGGGAAGGACGCTACCAACGATGAAACCTACGCACACTTCGGTTACAAAGTAAAACATGAGTTTGGTGTCGGCGCTGGCTGCTGGCCGAACGATGGCAAAACCATCATGCAGAATCTGCGGGCGCTGCCAGAGATTCTGGAGCAATTCTCCGACCCGAAAAAGAGAATCCGAGTCGTATTTGACTACGACCCGGCCTTCCCAAGAGCGTTATTCCAAATTTTTGAGTTGGAATCATCTGCGGTGGAATGTTCCGCTGCCGCTATTTCTCTTGCCACAAACAGCCAACCGGAAGGGCAGGAGACGTAGCGAAGTTTTCGAGCGAGTCCCAGATCACTTCCGCCGCGGTAACGGTGTTGTTTTCAAAAACTGGGGTGACCATGAAAGACACTCGCTCAAGCCGCTCGATGGCAGCCTTTTTCTCGGCAGGAGTAAGGCTGCGCAAATCGACAACGTATCGTTTTGCCACAAAAGCACCTCCTTTCGGTGAAATTTTAACACATATCGCCGGGGAGGGGCAAGGAGCAGAAAGGAGCATATGACGTGAGTACGTTACTTACCCGAAAGGAGGCAGCGGCCAGACTTGGCATAACCGTTATGACGCTGGATGCAGAACGCAGCAGCGGGCATCTAGCTTATATCCAGCGGAAGCCCGGCGGAAAGGTCTGGATTACCGAAGAAGCGATTGCTGAGTACCTTGCTCGCGCAACGCACCCGGCACGACCGGAGCTGCGGCGTGTAAAGTCACTCGCTGCCCGAATTTGAAATCAGAAAGGACGAATTAAATGGCAACAAGTAAAAGTGTCGAGGTTATCGAAATCAAACCCATTGAGGTCAAGCGCGCTGCAGTACGAATTGTTGGCGATACCCCACTTATCATGCACGCTTGGTCCGAAAAGGCGAAACGTGAAATGCTGGAAAAGCAGATGAAAACCGCAAAAGCAAAATCAAAAGACGCCAAGAATCCGATTGAGGATTTTATCCGTTCGATGTACTGGAAAACACCGATGCCAACAGAAATGTCGCAGGCTGGCTTTGAAAAAGCGATTTCGGGGGGCGCGCGGTTCTGTTTCCCCGTTACAGCAATTAAGCAGGCGGCAATCAGCGCCGCATTTCGCATGGGGTGGGCAAAGGACAAGATGTCCATGCGTGGTGCGTTCTTCATTGACGGTGATGAGAACCAGATGGTTGAAATCCACAGTGATGCCCCGGTGATGCGGGAAGACATGGTCAAAGTGGGCATGGGAACGGCGGATATTCGTTACAGAGGTGAGTTCAGAAACTGGTATGCCGATCTGATTGTGAGCTACAACGCAAACGGCGTGTATTCACTTGAGCAAATTGTGAACATCATCAACGCCGGAGGTTATGCCTGTGGCATTGGCGAATGGCGTCCTGAACGCGATGGTCAGTATGGAATGTTCCATGTAGCTACAAAGTAACTGGCTGGCGTGGCAAGCTCCGGCACGTTCTGGTGTGCCCCGGCGAGGCGCGGCAGGTGAGGTTAGGTCAGTTGGGGAACGGACTGGCGTGGTATGGTCTGGCAGGCGAGCTCTGGTCGGGCACGGCAGGCAGGGCTTGGCACGGCGGGGCAAGGTACGGACAGGTAAGGTAAGGCAGGCAGGGTTCGGCTAGGTACGGTTTGGTGGATTGCGGCGAGGTAGGGCCCGGTATGGTATGGCAGGCACGGAATGGTATGGCAAGCTGTGGCAAGGTCAGCATTGGCTAGGTAAGGAAAATCGACTTATTTTGAAAGAAAGGAGGAAATTCAATGGTTTTTCAGTGGAAACAGGGAGCGCACATAAAGGCAGATGCGCAGCAGGCAGGCGTTCTTTGCTCAAGGCTGGAATCCGAAGGTCGGCTAACAGCAAGGGCCCTTCTGGACGAGAGCCGTGACGAGAATTCGCTCTTACATGGCGAGTTTGAGTGGAACGATGGCATTGCTGCTGAAAAGTATCGTGAAAATCAGGCGCGGCACATCATTAGCTGCTTGGTTACGGTGCATGAATCAGCCACGCCGACTCGAAGCTTTTTCAACGTTGAGTGCAAAACGGCGGAGTATAGATCTGTCAACGCAATTATGCAAGATGCTGACGGACGAGATCAGCTTTTATCGCTGGCACTACGCGAACTCGATGCGTTCAAGCGGAAATTCAACTCACTGTCAGAACTGGCTGCGGTATTTGCGGCCATCGAAGAAATTCAGGAAAAGAGGTCTGCATGAGTAGCGAAAAAAGAAACGGGGCCGCTCCGCTGGCACGGAAACAGCCCCAGGCACAAAGACCCACTTCGATCATAGCAGTGAAAAATCGCATCGTCAAGGA
>CADBOK010000204.1 GCA_902796245.1 Oscillospiraceae bacterium
AAGCACTTGTCGCTTATTTTTCCGCGTCCGGCGTGACGAAAAAGCTGGCGCAGACGCTGGCGGAGGCCATCGGGGCCGATCTGTTTGAGATCGAGCCGAAGGTCCCCTACACGCGCGCCGACCTCAACTGGATGGACAAGCAGTCCCGCAGCACCATCGAAATGCAGAACCCCGCGTCCCGCCCGGAGCTCGCAGGCACCTGCAAAAGCATCGCGGACTATGATACCGTCTTCGTCGGCTTCCCCATCTGGTGGTACGTTGCGCCGACCATTGTCAACACGTTTCTGGAGAGCTGCGATCTGACGGGCAAGACCGTCGTTCCGTTTGCCACCTCCGGCGGCAGCGGCATGGGCGGCACGAATAAGGCACTCGCGCCGAGCTGCAAAGGCGCGCGGCTGCTCGAGGGCAAGGTCTTCCGCAGCAGCACGGACGCACAGACCCTGCGCAAGTGGGCCGGGACGCTGAAATAAGCACGCGCGTCCGCGTTCTTTCTCCCGCATCAAACAAAGGAGGGCCAGACTATGCCTGTTCTTGCGCAGCTCGCCGTTGCGGCCGCTGTCTATGCCATTGACAGACCCTATTCCTACCGCGTGCCGGAGGATATGCCGCTGCAGGCGGGCATGCGCGTGCTTGTGCCGTTCGGCCGCGGGAACCGCCGGACGGAGGGCGTCGTTCTGTCCCTGCAGACAGGCGACGCGGCGGGGCTCAAGACCGTCGAGCGCATGCTCGACGACGCGCCGATTCTGACCGGCGGCCAGCTCCGCCTCGCCGCGTTTATGAAAGAGCGGTATTTCTGCACGTTTTACGAGGCCGTCAAGGCCATTCTCCCCGCCGGGTTCTGGTTCGACGAAAAGAAAACGCTGACGCTCGTATCCGGCGCGCAGGATAAGCTGCCGCCCGGCATGACGAATTCCGGCGCGGAGACGCTTGTGCAGCTTTTGACGGATCTCGGCGGCAGCGCGCCGGAGCGGACGCTCCGGCAGCAGTTCGAGTCCCCGCAGGCGTTTGACGCGGCTGTGCAGGCGCTGCGCAAGCGCCGTCTGCTGCGCGAGGACGCTTCGCTCACGCAGAAGACCGGCGAGAAGACCGTCAGGGTTGCGTCTCTCGCCGTGAGCGCGGAGGAAGCGGAGCAGTTCGCCGTCAAAAAGCAGAGCTCCGCGCCCCTGCAGGCGGCGCTGCTGCGTCTGCTGTGTGCCGTCGGCGCGGGCCCGTGCCGCGAGCTGTGCGCGCTGACCGGCGCAAGCATGCAGACTGTTTCCCGCCTTGCAAAGCTCGGCCTGATCGCGCTGTCTGAACAGGAGCGCCTGCGCAGCCCGAAGCGCGAGGACGTGCCGCCCGCAGGGCCGCTGACGCTGAGCGAAGAGCAGCAGGCCGCCTTTGACGGTCTGAACCGGCAGATGATGCAGGAAAAGCCCGGCGCGGCGCTTCTCTACGGCGTGACGGGCAGCGGCAAGACATCGGTCTATCTCGCGCTCATCCGGCGCGCACTGGATATGGGCCGCTCCGCTATGCTGCTCGTGCCGGAAATTGCGCTGACGCCGCAGCTGCTGCATAAGATGACGGCCCACTTCGGCAAGACCGTCGCCGTGCTCCATTCGAGCCTGCGCGTGGGCGAACGCTATGACGAATGGCGGCGCATCTCGCGCGGCGAGGCCCGCGTCGTGGTCGGCACACGCTCGGCGGTCTTCGCGCCGCTGGAAAATCCCGGTCTGCTGATTCTGGACGAAGAGCAGGAGCATACCTATAAATCCGAAAACGCCCCGCGCTACCATGCGCGGGAGATCGCGCTCTACCGCGGCGCAAAATCCGGCGCGCTCGTGCTCTTCGGCTCGGCGACGCCGTCCATCGAGACGATGTATCTGGCCAAAACGGGCGTTTACAGCCTGTATACGCTCAAGACCCGTTACAACGGCCGCGCGCTGCCCGACGCGCGCATCATCGACATGAAGCAGGAGCTTCGCGCGGGCAACGATCTGGATCTGAGCCGCGAGCTGGAAGAAGGCATCCGCGACGCGATTCTGGACAAAAAGCAGTCCATCCTGTTTCTGAACCGGCGCGGCAACAGCCGGTATCTGGTCTGCATGGACTGCGGCGACGTGCCGCAGTGCCCGCGGTGCAGCGTCCATCTGACGTATCATTCCGCCGGACGCCGCCTGATGTGCCACTACTGCGGCTTTACCGCGCCCGCGCATGCGCGCTGCGGCAAATGCGGCGGCGCAATGAAGGCCATCGGCAGCGGCACGCAGAAGATCGAACAGGAGCTGAAGGCCCTGTTCCCCGACACGGAGGTTCTGCGCATGGACGCCGATACCGTGCCCGCCGCAGGCGGGCATGAGGCGATACTGAAAAAATTCCGCGAGCAGCAGATCCCCATCCTGCTCGGCACGCAGATGGTCGCCAAGGGGCTGGATTTCCCGTCCGTGACGCTCGTCGGCGTCATCGACGCGGACATGAGCCTCTATGTCGACAATTTCCGCGCCGCCGAGACGACATTTTCGCTCATCACGCAGGTCGTGGGCCGCTCCGGGCGTGGCGCGGACGCGGGCTGCGCCATGATCCAGACCATGACGCCGGAGCACCCCGTGCTGCGGCTCGCCGCAAAACAGGATTACGATGCGTTTTACGAGCTGGAGCTGCAAATGCGGCAGCTGCGCGGCTGCCCGCCGTTTTCGGATCTGTTCACCATCACGGTCGCTGGACTGGAAGAACGCGGGCTGATTGAGGCCAGCGTCCGCCTGCGCGACGCGCTTGCCGCCAATCTTCAGAAGGAGCCGTACTGCCGCGCGCCCGCGCAGCTGCTCGGCCCTGCCCCGGCCAGCGTCGCCCGCGTCAACTACTCCTACCGCTATCAGCTCACGCTGGTCTGCAAAAATTCCGCCGCCATCCGGCGTCTTCTGGCCTTTGTGCTTGCGGAATTCTCCAAGGATCGCCGCAATAAGGGCATCACGGCTCTGATCGACATCAATTCCTACCAATAAGAAACGCTGCTGTTTGGTTGTTTCGCCCAAACGGTTGCAATTTGTAATCAAATCTGCTATACTATCCCCGATTTGATGCAAAGAAAGGAGCGTGACAGAGTGAAAACCAGACTTCGCAGCCTGCTTTGGGTTTTCATGGCGCTGACCCTTCTTCTAGCCGGGACGACGCTTGTCCACGCATACGATATCTCCTTCTCCGACGTGCCGGAGAGCAGTTGGTTCTATGAGGACGTAATGACGCTGTCCGAATCCGGCGTCGTCAGCGGCTATCCCGACGGTACATATCGCCCCACGAAAAAGGTCACGACCGGCGAATCGCTCAAAATGATCCTGCTGGCCGCGGGCTATCCGGAGCCGGAGCGCGCCGAGTCCCACTGGGCCAGAGGCTATCTGAATTTTGCCATCGACCAGGGCTTTCTCGTGCGCTATCAGGATATTTCCGATCTGGACATCAATATGACGCGCGGTCTGCTCGCCAAGCTCGCCGCAAACGCGCTTGGTCTGACCGATCCCGGCACCTACGGCACGTTTACCGACACCGACAGCGTCTATGTCGAGGCGCTCTATGCTGCCGGGATCGTCGGCGGCTATCCGGACGGGACGTACCGCCCGGACGCATCCGTCTCCCGTGCGGAGATCGCCGCGATCGTCAACCGCATCTACCAGAGCCGCGAGCCCGTGTTCCCCACGGACCCGGATCAGGACCCGGCTGAGATCACGCTCCGCACCACGGAGCAGATGATCGCGTTCATCAAGCAGAAGGAAGGCTTTCAGGAAAAGGCATACTGGGATTACGCCCAGTATTCCATCGGCTACGGCAGCGCCTGCAGCAAGGATGAGTACCCGAACGGCATCACCGAGGCGCAGGCGGACGTTCTGCTGCGTGAGATGCTGCAGGGCTTTGAGGAAAAGCTGGACAAATTCCTGACAGAAAACAATATCTCCCTGCGCGACAACCAGTATGACGCGCTCGTCAGCCTGACCTACAACATCGGCTCCGGCTGGATGAAGGACAGCGCGCTGGCCACCATGCTCAAGACCGGGCTCTATTCAACCAACGAGCTGGCCTCCGCCATGGGCATCTGGTGCCATGTGAAGCAGTCGGGCGGCGACTATGTGGTCCACGACGGCCTTGTCAACCGCCGCATCGCGGAGCTGCGCGTGTTCCTCTACGCCGATTACTCCGGCTCGTCCGACGGTTTCTGCTGGGTTCGCTTCACGCAGACCGAAAAGGGCGACCGTGAGCGTGATATCGCGTTCTACGAGACCGGCAGCGTTTACGATCCCCCCTTCGACGCCACGTCCGACACCGAGGTCTTCCTCGGCTGGTACACGGAGTCCGGCGAACTGCTGACCAATCTGACGGCCACAGAGAACCGCACCGTCTACGCGCAGTGGGAAAGCGATTTTTATTGAGCCCGGAGTTTGAAAGTCCGGATTATTGGACATAACGCATGATATACTGAGCGCAGATCAACCGAAAGGAGCGCTGCGTCATGGAAATTACGATGCGTTATGTCAGAGGTCATGTAGAGGTCTATACCGCGGCGGGTCAGTTCCTGTTTTCCGCCGACACCGAGGCGGAGGCCGCGGCCATGCTGGAGGAATAAGATGAACATCCAGATCTTCGGAAAGAAAAAATGCTTTGACACAAAAAAGGCCGAACGCTGGTTCAAGGAGCGCCGGATCAAATTTCAGCAGATCGATCTTGTCCGCTTCGGCATGTCCAGCGGCGAGTTTGACAGCGTCCTGCGCGCCATGGGCGGCGTGGATGCGCTGATCGACTGGTCTGTCAAAAGCCCGGAGATCGATCTTCTGCGCTATACGGACGACAGGCGTGCCAAGGAGGACAAGCTCTTTGACCACCCCGAGCTTATGAAGACCCCCATCGTCCGAAACGGCAGACAGGCCACCGCCGGTTATCATCCGGAGATCTGGGAGACCTGGGAATAAAGACAGCGGCGGAGCGCGATGCGCTCCGCCGTTTTTATACCGCCCCTCCCCGATTTGTTTGCAGGGGCGGGAGCACAGCAAGACAGCCGGTTTCCCGATGGAAAACCGGCTGCCGGATCTTATGCGGGATGCGGACTGGCGGCTCAGCCTGCGAGATATGCGTTCATCTGCTCGTTGGCGGCGTCAGCGAAGGTGTTGATGCCGGCAGCGGGACAATGCGCGCAGCGTAGTTCTCGCTCAGGCCGAGAACCTGCTTGGAGATGATGACGCCAAAGATGAACGGGATGATGCAGCACAGGCTGAACAGGGCAAGGACGACATGCATGACGGCCTCCGTGCCCGCGCTGACGGAATTGAGGCGGTGATTTTTCTGTTTCATCAGGCTGCACCTCCTTAGAACAGGGTACTGTCGGAGTCGATCTTCTTGACGACGGCGTTCGCGCCGATGATGCAGAACCCCCCCTGTCATGCGCTTCGATCGGCATAACAGGGGGAACTGCATGGGTGTCATTATTTTCCGTTTGCGGCATAATGCGCCGGGTACCAGCGCTGGAACCAGGCTGTGAACGCACCGAGGAGCATGGGCAGCACGGAGTTGATTGCGCCGGTCAGGTAAGAGACGGATGTTTGCAGCAGATACCACGTCCAGACCGGCGTGAGCAGATACAAAACCGCCCAGCAGGCCGTCAGGATGCGGTTCGTGCGCATGAACAGCGGATTCCGAAGCGCCGTCTCGCCGCCGTATCCGTTCATGGAATAATATGCCGTCAGCGGCATGGGCAGAAACACCGTCACGCCCCACATCAGGCCGAACAGAAGATACGACGCAGGCAGCAGCGTCGTGAGCGGCAGCGCGTCCAGCAGCGTCAGCACACAGATCGTGCCGGCCGACAGGATCGAGCACGGCTCAAAAACCGTCATGCTGTATTTCAGAAACGCGAACGGCAGCAGCGCGCAGACCGCGAGGCCGATGCACGCGCCAATCTGCGCGTGGATGGACAGCGCGATCCAGATCGCCATCCACGGCAGCAGCATGAGCGTCATGTTCGTCTTCTTCCGGAGTTCGACGGACGGCTCCGGCGCAGCGGCACCCAGTCCGAAAATTTCGTCCCAGTGGAGCATGACCGAAAAATCGCCCGTTACGCGGTACTGGTGCTCCATCATGGCCTGCTTGCCATCCAGCTCGCCGCTGCCGATCCTCTGCCAGACAGAAAGCGGCGTTTCAATGCGCGTCGTGCTGGGCAGGAAGTCCGATTGCAGCACGCGCTGACCGTCCTTTCCGAGCACAATCTGGCAGGTCTCGCCGGTGTCCGTGTAGAAAAATTCCAGAACGCGGTCCTTCCCATCCCACGACGACGGGTCATAGAGCGCGGCCATCTGCCGCGTGAATGCCTGCGCCGGAGACAGCTTCCCGGACTCCGGGGTCTTTGCTGCGGTCGATTCCTCCCGGCTGACGCCCCAGCTGGCGTCCGCCATCTGCTCAAATACCGCGCGCGGGAACAGCGGCTGGCGCAATGCGCGAGCTGTTTCGGGCAAAATTGCGCCGCGCGCGAATTCCGCGCCCGCCTGCTTCACGAGCGCAAGATAGGCGTCCGTGCGCTGCCGCAGCGCCGGGACGCGGAACAGCTCGCCCTGTCCGCAGTAGACGGACGTATAGCCGTCCGCGCCGCACAGGCGCGAAAACTGCGCGTCCACCGCGTCGTAGTTGCCCTCGGCGGTGTAGAAGCCGCAGGTCGAGATCACGACCTGCCGCTGGCCGGAGCGGTCGTACCGGCTCGGGTGGCCGCCGGATTCGGTGTCGGTCATAAACGGCAGCGACATCGGCAGCTGCCGGTCGATGAGCAGCTTCAGCTGGCCGGGAATGCTGAAATAATAGAGCGGGAAGCTCCAGATCAGCACGTCGGCGGCAAGAATTTTTTCGATCACACCGGCCATATCGTCCTGCAGGACGCATTTGCCCGGCGTCCTGCTCCAACAGGCAAAGCAGCCGCGGCACGGCAGCAAATGCAGCTTTCCGGTCTCGATGGTCTCGGCCTCCACCGGCTGCGTCTGCCGCAGACCGTCCAGAAACGCACTCGTGAGCCGGTATGTATTGCTTTTGTCCCCCTTGGGGCTTCCGTTCAGAATCAAAACCTTCATCCTGTCGCCTCCAGCTTTTTGATGCAGTCCTCGGCCCACACGATGCACATCTGCGCGTAGGCCCGGCCAAACTGCGCCGTAAACGTCCAGTACACGGGCGCGCTGGCGTCGGTCAGGTGGCCGTATTCCTCGATGCTCTGCGGCACGCTGTCCATCCCCCGCAGCCACGCGCGGCATTCGTCCGCGTATGCGCGCAGCAGCGCGATGGCCTGCTGCGGCGGGAGATTTTCGGCGAAGAAGACCTTCATCAGAAATTCGCTCTTATAGCCGTCGGTCGGTCGTCCCTGCTCCGACAGCCAGCGCAGCAGCTCCTCGCGGCCCGCGGGCAGAATGGAATAGACGTTTTTGTTCGGCTTCCCGGTCTGAATGACCGTCTCGTGCGTGACCAGCCCCACGCTTTCCAGCTTGCCCAGCGTCAGATAGATCTGACTGGTCTGCGCGGGCCAGAAAAACTGCACGGAGGAATGGAACGCCTTCGCCAGCTCATACCCGCTGCACGGCCCGTAATTCAAAAACCCAAGGATCCCATGCTGTAAGCTCATACTATCCCTCCTGTTGCATAGTCCAATTATTTTATATTCCAATATTATAATATAAACTGATATTCTGTCAAGCTCATTTTTCCCGCCAAACGCAAAAAAGCCCCCCCTGGACCCAGGGGGAGCTGTCAGCGAAGCTGACTGAGGGGATTCGAACGTAACAAATTCCGGAGCATGTCTCAATATGCACAGTCTTGGCAGGGGCGGGGCATCGGCCCCTGCCAAGCGCAGCTATGTATCCGCGTCATCCACCCGTTTCACCGGCCGACAGGAAGCGGAACGGCTGCAGCGCGTCGCCGGTCAGGCGGACGGTCACGGTCAGCTCCGTCATGCTGTTTCCGGTGGGAATGACTCCGTCGGCGAACGCGCGGTACACGGCCCGACGGAATTCCTGCGGCTGAAGCTCCTCCGCGCCCGCATGGTCATAGACCGCGCGCACGTCCGCCCCCGCGTCCGCATACTCCGTGAGCTCCGGCACGTCGAGACAGTCGAACGCCAGCCGGAAGCCTCCGTCCGCCGTGCAGGAGACGCTTTTCAGATAGCAGTACCGCGCGCCGTGGCTGTCGTTGATGGTGCGGGTATACGTGCCGTCCTCATACGTCAGATAGAGCGAGCTGCGGTCCTCCCAGCCGTACCGGCCCAGCGGGAAATAGCGTTCGAGCGTATTGCGGAAATCCGCCGCGCTGATCGCCAGCGGCCAGCCGTTTTCGCGCGCATAGCGCTCGTAGACGAACAGGGAAAGTCCGTCCCACGCGTCTTCGGTCAGCGGCAGCGCTGTCCAATTACCGTCCGGCAAACTGCCCAGCAGATTCCTGTTCTGGCCGTCATACGTCCAGAACAGCTGTGCCAGATCGTCCGTCGTTTCGCCGGTGTGCAGCTGCAGGGCCTCGCGCAGATCGTCCTCCGGCAGCGCCGCGAAGCGCGCCGACTGGAACAGCGCGCCGCCGTAGTAGAAGTCCAGCGTGTAGACCTTGCGCGCGTAGCGGAGTTCGCCGCCGCTGTTGTCAAAGAACGGGTCAGTATTATAAAAATCCGCTGTGACCTGCACGGTGCTGCCCCCCAGCACCTGCACGTCCGCAATGCGCAGATCGCGGTCGCCGCCGAAGCCGGACACGTTCTCAATGACTGCCGTGCCGTCCGATGCGTCGTAGCAGCCGCTCTGCGTAATGTCAAACGTGAAGCTGCCGTCGCGGAAATGATACCGCAAAACACCGTTCACAAAGCTCTCCGTGAAGTGATACTTCCCGTCGGCCTGCTTGTAATTATCGCGCGTGTACCTGTAATCGGACGACCAGTACAGAAACAGCATAAACAGCTGCTCCGACGACAGGTCTTCGGGCGAATCAAATGTAAAGCCGTCGTTGACAAGCGCGATCTCCGGGCCGATCAGAATGCTGTGGAGGTTCTCATCCGTCAGAAGGCTCGGGTCGATCGTCATACGCTGCTGCGCCTCCTGCTCCGTGATGGGCAGCCGCATGGCCTCTTCTGGCGCCATCCAGCTGACGGCGGCGATCACGCCGTTTTCAATATAAAACGTCATGGGTGTCTCATTGCATACAACAAGCGTTGTGGGAACGCCGTCCATGTACTCGATGTAGCTGTATTTGCCCATGTAGGTGATCTCGCCGCCGAGCATCAGCCGCGCCGTGTGTTCGTCGAACTGCTCGAATACCGGCGTTTTGTCACGCGGGAAACGGTTCGCCGCCTCGCGGTAATCCTCGCCGAACTGGACGCCGCAGATCTCAACCCCGGCATCCAGCCGCAGATATGCGGCGTTCGGACGATGGATCGTGCCGTCATTGTGCATCCAGCCCGCGACCTGCGAGCCATCCGCGAACTCTACGATGTCATAGTAGTCCGTCTGGATGTTCATCCAGTGGTAAATGCGCTCGTATGTGCCGTAAACATTTTGGATATCGTCCAGTGTCAGATCATAGATCGATGTGCCGTTCACGGTAAGCTCCGGCCATTCGCCGCAGGCGGGCTCCTGCGCGAACCAATCCGCATCCTGTTCGATCTGCGGCGCGGGAGCCTCCTCCGCCGCAGGCTCGTCTGCTGGCGGCTGCGCCGCAGCGCTCTGTTCCGGCTGCGCGGTCTCCTGTGCCGTCTTCGCCGCGCAGGCGGTCAGAAACGCGCATACGCAGAGCAGCAGACAAATCAATTTCTTTTTCATTTTGATTCTTTCCCTTTCCGTGTGTTTAACTGTTTTCCGCAATAAACAGCGCCGCGCGCCTGTCCATGACCTGCGCCGCCTCCTGTGCGGTTTTCCGGCCCTTGAAATAGGCGTCCGCCTCGTCAAGAATGATCGTCAGAATTTCCTGACTGCCGCAGGAGCGGCAGTCTGCATGCTCCAAAACGTTCATCAGATCGTCAGCCGCGGCTTCGTCAAACAAGAACGCAAGATCACCCGCTTCTCCGATCTCGACACGGCCCTCTTCACGGATCGCCGTCTGCTGTTCGACCGCCTGCGCGTCGATCTCCTTCTGCATCAGCGTGCGCAAAGCGGCACGGCAGACCGGGAACGTGTCCGTAATGGTTTGTTGAAAGCCTTCTTGCAGCATTCCGCGCAAAGCCTCCTGCGCCGCCTCCCGCATGGCAGAACCGGCGCAGACGCCCAACTGCAGGATCGGCTGATACGCTGTCCCGCCGTCTTCGCCGAGAGCCAACACACGGAACGCATCGCCGGTCTGCTGGTACCACTGGCTCTGCATGCTCCGATACATTGAGACGGAGCGCATCGGCTGCTGCATGATGCAGTCCGCGTCAAATTCAGTGGGCACAATATCTGCGCAGGCCGTCAGAATATTCAAGAATTTCTCACTCTCAAAGGAAGCGGTCTGGCTGTCATAGTCCAGATACTGCTCCGCCGCGTGGCGGCAGTAGACGCCGAGCAGATCCTCGCCGCCCCAGAAAAAGCGGACGCTCGGAACTGCGCCGCGCAGCACGTCCAGGGCCGACGTTTCCAGCGACGCGCCGAGCTTCGACGCCGGGCCGAACAGCGGGTCAATCGCGAAGGCCCCGACGATGGAATAAAGCGCTCCGTCCACATAGCACGGCTTCAGAATACCGGACAGGAGCTCCGACTCCGGCATCCCGTCCAGCGGCAGCAGAATGCCGTTTTTCGCATAGCCCGCATACTGTGCGCCGCTGAAGTCGCTGCAATCAAGCAGATCGGGCACGTTCCCGGCCAGCAGCTCTGTCGTCATGCGTGTCACGGCATCCGCGCGGCTTTCTGCGCCGTCGGCATAGTTGAGAATCTCAATACTGACCGGCGCGCCGGAGAGATTGTAGCTCTGGATCAGGCTGCGGAGCACACTCTTTTCCGCGTCGAAGTTGACCGTGCCGAGCGTCAGCGTCCGTTCCGGCGCCTGCGCGTCGGGTTCAGCGTTTGCTGGACTGTTGGCAGTCTCCGCAGTGGGCAGTTGCTCCGGCTGCGTCTGCTTCCGGCAGCCGGTCAGGAGCAGGCCGAGCAGCAGCATGAGAATCAGACAGCGTTTCATGATGCATTCCTCCTTATTTTTCTTCCAGTATACCACAACTTTTCCCTGAAATCTCTTAAATTTCCCTAAATTTTTACTGTATCCGATATCCGGACAGGACAAGTTCAAGGATCGTGGGCCAGAAGATTTGCTCTGCCGCGGTAAAATAGCGGGCGTTTGGGATAGTGTGGAAGGATATGACGCGGCGCTCGTCGTGCAGCCAGGCCTCAAAGCCTCTGTCGGGTGCATGCTCCATGCGGGTCCGCTGCCTCCTTTGAAGGGGTAATAATTGTCGTAGTAAATAACACGACAATTATGATTAAAATGCAACGATTTTTCAAAGTATAATAAACGAAAAGTCGTAGGCGGTGAAGTATGTGACAGACATTCTGGGTATGATCCGAAAAAACCGGGAGGCAAGAGGCTGGACGGAATATCAGCTTGCAGAGCGCTCCGGCCTGCCGCAGTCTACCATCTCGTCCTGGTACCAAAAGGGCATGACACCCTCGTTTTCTTCTCTGGAAAAGATCTGCGACGCATTCGGGCTGACCCTTTCGCAGTTTTTTGCCGACGGCGAGACGCGACTTGCCCTGACGCCCGGGCAGCGCGATATGCTGGAAAAATGGACGCGCCTGTCCCACGCGCAGCAGCAAGCGCTCCTCGCGGTGATGGATTCGATGCTCGAAGGATAGTTTTTAACAGGAAAGAGGCCGCCGCATCGCGCAGCGGCCTCTCAGACTGTCAAAAAACGATGGAAAGCAGTTGGATGATAGAGCAGCAGGGGAAGAGTGAAGGGGGCAAAGAGCCCCCTTCGCGTTCAA
>CADBOK010000205.1 GCA_902796245.1 Oscillospiraceae bacterium
CGGCGCGATGGACATCGCCACGGCCAACAATACCGTCGCCATCGTCATGGCCGGCCCCATCGCAAAGCAGATGAGCGAGGAATACGGTATCACGGGCAAAAAGAGCGCATCGCTGCTTGACACCTTCTCGTGCATCTTCCAGGGCATTATCCCCTACGGCGCGCAGATGCTTCTGGCCATCTCCGCCGTCGCCGAGCTCGGCGAAACGCTCACCGCGTTCCAGATCATACCGTTTCTGTTCTATCCCTATCTGCTGCTCGTCAGCTCGCTGGTCTTTATCTTCCTTGTGCCGGAAAGGAAACCGGCAGGCTGAGCGCCGGTTATGCCAGCGCGTAGAGCGCGGAGAATTTCTCTTCCAGATACGTCAGGAAGTAATCCGGGTTCAGGCTTTCACCGGTGATGGCGCGGAGCCATTCATCGGGTGTTGTGACGGAGGCGATGGAGAACACATGCTCCTTCAGCCAGTCGCGGATGGGAAGCAGATCGCCTCTTGCCGCGCAGGCAAAGACGTCGAAGTCCTTTTCCATCGTCCGCAGAATCTGCACGCCGTAGGCAGAGCCAAGCGCGTAGGACGGGAAATATCCGGCGGGCATCGTCCAGTGGACATCCTGCAGGCAGCCCTGCGCGTCGTCCGGGACGGCGACGCCGAGATAGTCCTGATATTTCTGGTTCCAGAGCGCCGGAATTTCATCGACGGTGATCTCGCCGTTCATAAACGCCTTTTCCAGCTCGTAGCGGATCATGATGTGCAGGCAGTAGGTCAGCTCGTCCGCGTCGCAGCGGTTCAGGCCCGGCGCGGCGGCGTTGACAGCCTCGTAGAGCTCGCGCTCCGTTACATCGTCAAACGTGCCGCCGCTCAGCTCCTGCAGCTTGGGATAGATAAAGCGGACAAACGCCTCGCTGCGGCCGATCAGATTCTCGTAGAAGCGGGAAACGCACTCGTGCATGCCGTTCGTCATGGAATTCGCGGCGTGCTCGCGGTAGAATTCCTCCGGCTCGTTCTGCATGAACAGGGCGTGACCGCCCTCATGCAGCGTGGTAAAGATATTGGAGGCAAAATTGTCCTCATAATAATGCGTCGTGACGCGCACGTCCCCGGGGCCGAAGTTCGTGGTAAACGGATGCTCGGTCGTCATGAGGACGAGCGCGTCCTTTTTTAAGCCCTCCAGCTCCAGCAGATACCTGGAGAACGCCTCCTGCTGCGAAATGGGGCAGGGGCGGGACATGAAATCCGTGCGGATGGGCTTGCCCTCCGCCTGAATGCGCCGCACCAGCGGGACGATCCGCGCGCGCAGCGCATCAAAGAATGCATCGAGCTGACCGATGCTGCCGCCCTTTTCGGTGTCGTCCAGCAGCGCGTCATAATACGTTGGCTTTTTGTTTTCGCGCAGATCGAGCGTCTTATGCGTGTAGGAAATGATCTCGGCCAGCGCATCGCGGAACAGGGAAAAGTCCGCCGCCTGCTTGGCCTCCAGCCACTTGGAATAGGCGCGGTTGTAGGCAAGGCTCATCTCATAATTGAGCTTTGCCGGGATGTTCTTTTGCTTTTCCCACGCCTCATACAGATGCTCCACGACCTTCTTCTGCACCGGCGTCAGGCCCTCGCTGTCCGCGTGCAGCTCCGTCACGAGCTGGGCATACCGCTTTGTGTGCGTGAGCCGGAAATAGCGGTCGGACAACACGGCCATATCGGCCCCTGCCTGCTCCATGCCGTCCTTCGGCGCGCAGCACTGCATATCAAATTCCAGCTTGCCCACGGCCCGGGCGTAGACGTCCGCCTCGTCCAGAAGTCTCCGCAGACGGTCGAATTTCTGTTGGTTTGTCATAGGGTCCAGCCTCCTTTTTTTCATCGTATCACGATTTGCCTGCGCACGCAAGCCGCAGGCATTGCGAAACGCGGATGGAATATGTTATAATCCGGACAGAATATAAATTGAAGGGAGATTTCCATGAAATTTTCTGAAATGCCGTATGCACGGCCCGATCTGAACGAGCTCAAGCAGCAGCTGCAATCGCTTACCGACCGGCTGAAAGCTGCGCCGGATTATGACGCCGCGCGCGAAGTGTTCCTCGCCCAGCAGAAACTGTCGATGCACATCGATACCCTCGCCACGCTCTCGAGCGTCCGCAACTCCATCGACACCCGGGACAAGTTCTATGACGCCGAAGAGGAATTCTGGAACGAAGCGGGCCCCGAGCTTCGCGCTTATGACGACGCATGGACGGCGGCAATGCTGGAAAGCCCGTTCCGCAAGGAATTTGCGGCGGAATACGGCGATCTGATGTTTCTCAACGCCGAGATCGCCCGCAAGGCCTTCTCCCCTGCCATCGTCGAGGAGCTCAAGCAGGAAAACCAGCTCGTGCAGGACTATCAGAAGCTGATCGCCAGCGCGCAGATCGCGTTTGAAGGCGGCACGTACACCATCTCGCAGCTGTCCCCGTTCAAGAACGATCCCGACGACGCGCGGCGGCTGGCCGCGTGGCAGGCGGAGGGCAGCTGGTACAAGGCGCACCAGCCGGAGCTCGACGAGATCTATGACAAGCTCGTGAAGCTGCGCGACACGATGGGCCGCAAGCTGGGCTACGACGGCTATACCGAGCTCGGCTATTACCGCATGGGCCGCAACTGCTACACGAAGCAGGACGTGGAGAAGTTCCGCGCCGCCGTCGTCAAATACGTCGTGCCCGTCGCGGCCTCCGTCTATGAAGCGCAGGCAAAGCGCCTCGGCAAAACCTATCCCATGACCTTTGCCGACAATGCCCTCGCCTTCCGCAGCGGCAACCCGAAGCCCTGCGGCACCCCGGACGACATTCTCGCGCAGGGTAAGCGCTTCTACGAGGCGCTTTCTCCCGAGACGGGTGAATTCTTCAATACCATGCTGGATAACGAGCTGCTGGACGTGCTCTCTACCCCCGGCAAGCGCGCGGGCGGCTACTGCACGAGTCTGGGTGAATATCATGTACCCTTCATCTTTGCCAACTTCAACGGCACACAGCACGATGTTGAGGTCGTGACGCATGAGGCGGGCCACGCCTTTGCCGCGTATCTCAACCGCGACCGCGTCCCGACCGAGACGATCTGGCCGAGCCTTGAGGGCTGCGAGGTACACTCCATGTCCATGGAATTCTTCGCATGGCCGTGGGCCGAGGGCTTCTTTGGAGACGACACCCGCAAGTTCCGCTACAGCCATCTGGCCGGCGCGCTGACCTTCATCCCCTACGGCACGATGGTCGACCACTTCCAGCATATCGTCTACGAAAAGCCGGGCATGACCCCGGCGGAGCGCCACGCGGTGTGGAAAGAGCTTCTGGGCGTGTATATGCCGTGGATGAAGCTCGGCAGCGAGATCCCGTTCTACGGCGACGGCGAGGGCTGGCAGCGGCAGCTGCACATCTATGTGAACCCGTTCTACTATATCGATTACTGCCTTGCGCAGACCGTCGCGCTGCAGTTCTGGGCGCGCATCCAGAAGGACCTGCCCGACGCATGGGCGCACTACATGGCCTACACCCGGCAGGGCGGCAGCAGGGTCTTTACGGAGCTGCTGAAAAACGCGGAGCTGGACAGCCCGTTTGAGGAAAGCTGCCTGCGCGGCGTGTGCGAAGAGGCCAAGGCCTGGCTCGACAGCTACGATCTGACCGGCATCGCATAATATCGGTTGACATTCCGGAACAAGTACAGTATAGTAATTCCAGAAATATTGTTCGCGGCCACAAGGGCGGAATTGGCGTTCCCAATTCCGCCCTCGGCCTGTCTTCAAAAGAAAGCGAGGCGAGAACTCTGAACCAGAAGAAAAAAAGCTCCAACGGACGGACGCTTGCACGGCTGCTGCACGGAAGCTGGCGGTATTTTGCCGCCTGCATCGCCGCGAGCCTGCTCTTTACGCTCTGCGAGCTTGTCATCCCGCAGATCATCCGCGTGAGCGTCGACTCCCTGATCGGAACGAATCCCGTAAAGTCCGCGGCGGCGCGGCCCATCGTCGCGGCGCTCGGCCGCGCGGCGTATCTGCGGCAGAGGCTGTGGATCCCGGCGGCCTTTATGGCAGGGCTCGGCCTGCTGTCAGCCATCATGCGCTACTGCGTGAACATCTACAGCTCCAAGGCGGGCGAAACGCTCGTCAAGACCAGCCGGGACCTTTTGTACCACCACATCCAGCACCTGCCGTGGAAGTGGCACATGCAGAACCCCACCGGCGATATCATCCAGCGCTGCACCTCGGACGTCGAGCGCATCAAGACCTTCTTTGAAGAGCAGTTCGTCTCCGTGTTCCGCGCCGTGGCAATGATCGTGTTCGCGCTCGTGTGCATGGCTCTTATGAACTGGAAGCTGGCGCTTGTGCCGGCGATCATGTTCCCGATCATCATCGTCTATTCCCTGCTGTTCCATAACTCCATCCGCGAGCGCTACACCGCCTGCGACGAATCCGAGGGCGTGCTGTCCACCATCGCGCAGGAGAACCTGACGGGCGTGCGCGTCGTGCGCGCCTTTGGGCGCGAGGAATACGAGCGGCAGCGCTTTGAAAAGCAGAACGAGGACTATACCACGCTCTGGGTGCGCCTGTGCCGCACGCTTTCGGACTTCTGGGCCGTCGGCGACGCGACGGCCTGTATCCAGACGATGCTCGTCGTGCTGATCGGCAGCATTCTGTGCGTGCGCGGCGAGATGAGCGAGGGCGAATTCGTTTCCTTCGCCATCTACAACACCATGAGCATTTCCCCCGTGCGCCGTCTGGGCCGCGTGATCTCCGAGATGAGCAAGGCGGGCGTCTCCGTGTCCCGTATCGGCGAAATTCTGGACGCCCCCTGCGAGCAGGACAGGCCGGACGCGAAGGCGCTGCCCATGGACGGCGATATTGTCTTCGACCACGTTTCGTTCCGCTATGAGACGGGGCCGGACGTGCTTTCCGACGTCTCCTTCACCATTCCCGCCGGGACGAGCTTCGGTATTCTGGGCGGCACGGGCTCCGGTAAGAGCAGCCTGCTGCTGCTTCTGTGCAGGCTCTACGCGCCGTCGGAGGGCCGCGTGTCGGTCGGCGGAGCGGATCTGGCGGATATGCCTGCGGCGTGGGTACGCGATCATGTGGGCGTTGTGTTACAGGAGCCGTTTTTGTTCTCGCGCACGATCGAGGAAAACATCGGCATCTGCGGCGCTGACCGCGAGACGGTGCGCAAAGCCGCCGCGACAGCCTGCATCGCGTCCGATATCGAGCAGTTTGCAAACGGCTATGACACCATGGTCGGCGAGCGCGGCGTGACGCTCTCGGGCGGGCAGAAGCAGCGCGTGGCCATCGCGCGCATGCTGACAAAGAAAACGCCCGTGATGATCTTCGACGACTCTCTGTCCGCCGTCGACACGCAGACGGACGAGCACATCCGCGAGGCGCTGAACCGGGATCTGGCCGGGACGACGACGATCATTATTTCCCACCGCATCACGACGCTCATGGACTGCGGCAACATTCTGGTGCTCGAGCATGGGAAGGTTCTCCAGCGCGGCACGCCGCAGGAGCTGCTGCGGCAGCCCGGCCTGTTCCGGCAGATCTACGACATGCAGATGTCCATCGGAGAGGAGGAGCCGGCATGAAGCAGGAAAAAGAAAAAAAGAGCCTGCCGTTCTTCGGCATCCCGAAGCTGGCCCCCTATTTAAAGCCCTATAAAATGCTGTTTTTCTGGATGGTCGTGGCCGGTACGATCGGCAGCGGCATGGACGCGGTCATCCCGCTGTTCCAGCAGCACGCCATCGACCATTTCATCGCCGATAAAACCATGCAGGGCGTCGAAGGCTGGCTGGCGCTGTACATTCTGGTCATGATCGTCCAGACCGCGACCAACTACATTTCCGCCTACGGTGCATGCAAGGCCGAGCTCTATATCGGCCGCGATCTGAAACGCGAGACGTTCAACCATTTGCAGACGCTGTCCTTCTCCTACTTCAACCAGAACAGCGTCGGCTATACCCACGCGCGCGTCATGTCCGACACCGACCGCATCGCAAGCACGCTGGCCTGGGGTCTGATGGAGGCCGTGTGGTATATCGCGTATCTGCTGCTGGCAATCGTGATGATGTTCCTGCTCAACTGGAAGCTGGCGCTGTGCGTGATGGTCATCGTGCCGGTGCTGGTGCTCTCGGGTGTGTATTTCCAGAAAAAGCTTGTCTTCTTCCACCGGCGCGTGCGCGAACAGAACTCAAAGATCACCGGTGCGTTCAACGAGGGCATCACCGGCGCGAAGACGACCAAAACGCTGGTCATCGAGGACAAGGTCGAACGGGAATTCGACGCTCTGACCGGCGAAATGAAGCGTCTGAGCGTCCGCGCCATGCACTTCCGGGGCGTGTTCATGTCCACGACGGCCTTTGCCGCGTCCATCGCGCTGGCGATCGTTTTGTGGCGCGGCGGCGTCATTACAAGAGACGGCGTGATTCTCATCGGTACGCTGTCCGTATTCATGAACTACGCGCAGGGCATGATGGAGCCGGTGCAGTGGCTCGTGCAGGTCATGTCAGCGCTTGTCAACGTACAGGTCAACGTCGAGCGCGTCACAAGGCTTCTGGAAACGGAATCCGACGTCAGCGACACGCCGGAGGTCACGGAACGATACGGCGACGCTTTCCACCCCAAAAAGGAAAACTGGGAACCGCTTTACGGCGATATTGAATTTCAGGACGTTACCTTCCGCTATCCAGACGGCAGCGAAAACGTGCTGGAGCATTTTAATCTGAAGGTCCCGCAGGGCACGAACGTCGCCATTGTCGGCGAGACGGGCGCGGGAAAATCCACGCTGGTCAACCTCGTCTGCCGCTTCTTTGAGCCGACGCAGGGCCGCGTTCTCATTGACGGCCGCGACGCGCGCGCGCGCAGCCAGCTTTGGCTGCACTCGAACATCGGCTATGTCCTGCAAACGCCGCACCTGTTCTCCGGCACGGTTCTGGAAAACCTGCGCTACGGCAGGCCGGACGCGACGATGGACGAGATCGAAGCGGCGGTAAAGGCCGTCTCCGCCGACCAGATCATCGCCCGCCTGCCGGACGGCTACAACACCGACATCGGCGAGGGCGGCAACACGCTCTCCACGGGCGAAAAGCAGCTTTTGTCCTTTGCCCGCGCGCTTCTGGCCGACCCGCGCATCTTCGTGCTCGACGAGGCGACCAGCTCCGTCGACACCGTGACCGAGCGGCTCATTCAGGACGCCATCGAAAAGGTCATGGCGGGCCGCACCTCGTTCATCATCGCGCACCGCCTGTCGACCATCCGCCGCGCGGACGTGATTCTGGTCGTTCACGACGGCAGGATCGTCGAAAGCGGCACGCACCTCTCCCTGATGGACGCAAAGGGCGCGTATTACCAGCTCTATACCCGCCAGTACCGCGAGGAGCAGACCCGCTCCATGATGGAATAACCGCAAAAGGCCGGAGCAGCACGAGGCTGCTCCGGCATGCGCCCAATCCCCCGCCGCCGGAAGGCCGGCAGAAAGGCAGATTTCATGAGACTTGATAAATATCTGAAGGTTTCCCGCCTCATCAAGCGCCGCACGGTCGCGAACGAGGCCTGCGACAATACCCGCGTGACGGTCAACGGCAAGCCCGCCAAGGCCAGCTATGACGTGAAGGTCGGAGATCATATCTCCATCGCCTTCGGCGCACGGACCGTCACGGTCGAGGTGCTCGCCGTGGCCGAGGCCGTGCGCAAGGACGACGCGGCGGCCATGTACCGCGAAATATAGCGGATCATATTGCTGCATACGATCCTGTTTCCCGCGTATATATGTAGGGAGAATCCGGCATACCCGGACAGAAGAAAGGATGATACCATGCAGCAGGCGCTGATCGAAACGAATCTTGCCCAGCAGCCGCACCGGCTGACGCTCGACTCGCGCAGCCGTCTTTCCATCACAGGCGTTCTGGAGGTCGAAAGCTTTGACGACACGGAGATTCTGCTGACCTCCACGCGCGGCCCGATGTCCATCCGCGGACAGGGACTGCACTTGCAGCAGCTGTCCATCGACGGCGGGCAGGTCCTGGTCGACGGGAGCGTCGACGCGATCTCGTACGAGGACGATATTCCGCGCGGCGGCTTTTTCGCCCGCCTGTTCGGCTGATGGAGATCCCTGTCTCGGCGCAGGCGCTGACCTTTGCGCAGGGGGCGCTGCTGGGGCTCGGGCTGTGTCTGGTATACGATCTGCTGCGGGCGCTGCGGCAGCTTCTGCCGCGGGCGGGAACTGCGGCGGACGCGCTGTTCGGGCTGCTGCTTGCGGCGTCGTTTCTGTCCTTCGCGCTCACGGCGGGACAGGGGCAGTTCCGGCTGTATGTGTTCCTCGCCGTATTTCTGACCGCCGTTTTGTATTTCCTGACGCTCAGCCCGCTCGTGCTGCGCGTGTTCCGGGCGCTTTGGGACCTGTTGGGGCGGATGCTGCGGGCGCTGCTCGCGCCGCTGCGCTTTTTTTTTGAAATTTCTCAAAAAAATTTCAAAAACCCTCTTTGCAAGCTTTCGAAAATGGGGTACAATGACCTGTAAGCATATTCTCGATTGGAAACACGCACAACTGGAAAGGAGCAGACGCCGGAATGAAATTCGTCAAGTCGTCTCTGCTGGTCAAGCTGGTGATTCTGATCCTCGTTGTGTACGCCACTGTTACCCTGGTGCGCCTTCGCTCCCAGATCAGCGAAAAGGAGGCCGAGGCCGCCGGGCTGACAAGCTCCATCGCAGGCACGCAGCAGGAAAACGACCGATTGCAGAGTTCGATCGACGCGCTTGATACGCCCGAAGGGCTCGAACAGGTCGCGCGCGACCAGCTCGGCATGGTTTCAGAGGGCGAGATCGTCTTTGAGGACGTCGGCGATTAACAGAAAACGGGGGATCGGAACAGAAAGATGCAGTTGAAGATTGGAGAAATTGTTGAAGGAACCGTCAAGAGCCTGACTAAATTCGGCGCGTTCGTCGCACTGGACGCAAACACGACCGGACTTGTCCACATTTCCGAGGTCGCGCACGCCTATGTGAGCGATCTGCACGAGTATCTGACGGAGGGCCAGACCGTCAAGGTCATGGTCATCGGGCTGGACAATGGGAAGATCAATCTTTCCATCAAGCGCACCCTGCCTGCGCCCACGCGCGAGCAGAGCCAGCGTCCGCGCGGCAGCTTCCAGCAGCGGCAGTCCCAGCCGAACCGGCAGCAGCCGTCCGCGCCGCAGCAGAAATCGTTCGACGATATGCTCAAGCAGTTCATGTCCGAGTCCGACAGCAAAATGTCCTCCATCCGCGCCTACTCTGACCAC
>CADBOK010000206.1 GCA_902796245.1 Oscillospiraceae bacterium
ACCGAAAAGGGCGTCAAGACCTTCACCTGCACGAAGTGCAGCGAGACCAGAACGGAGGATGTCCCGGCTCTGGGTCACGACTATGTGACCAGACGCACCGAACCGGCCTGCACCGAGACCGGCAGGCTCGAAGAGATCTGCTCCCGCTGCAGCGATGTGAGGTCCACCACAATTCTTCCTGCTGCTGGCCACAGCTACCGCAGGGACCCGCGGACCGGCAGATGCGTCTGCGAAAACTGCGGCAAGGTTCTCAGCGAGACATGGACTCCGACGCTGCCTGTCCCGACGAATCAATTCCAGTTCACCGATGTAAGCAAAAATGACAGCTGCTACAACGCTGTCAACTATCTGTACAGCAAGGATATCATGAACGGCACCTCAGCGACGAAGTTCAGCCCGAATGCCGAACTGACCCGCGCGATGATTGTGACAATCCTCTACAGAGCGCAGGGCGAGCCCACGGTCCGCACGAGCGGCAGCTTCAAGGACGTAGCGGCAGGCCGCTACTACACCGAGGCCGTCGAATGGGCGGCGGCGAACAACATCGTCAAGGGCTTCACAGACGGCACGTTCAAGCCGGACAAGCCCGTGACCCGTGAGCAGCTGGCAGCCTTCCTCCTCCGTTTCGCGCAGTATAACGGCGTCAGAATCGCCGAAGCCGGCAGTCAGCTGAGCGCGGACGCGCTCGTCTCCGACTGGGCGAGGGAGAATGTCGCGTGGGCTGCCGCAGAGGGCATCCTGACCTCCGCGCAGACCCGGAACGCAAAACAGAACGCAGCGCGCGCCGAAGTCGCTATGGCGCTCTATACCTACCTGACCAAAACCGCAAAATAAGCCCATATCCAAATCCAAACGCAGCCGCTGAGCACGCCTGTTGCGTGCGTCATCGGTCACAAAAGCCCGGCAGGTTTCCCTGCCGGGCTTCACCGCTTTTTTACCTCCGGGACTCTGCGTTACAGCAGGATCTTTGCAAGCTCGTCGATCGTCTCGTCGAACACGCGCAGCGCGCTGCGGACGGTGTCGGGCTTGGTGAGGTCGACGCCCGCGATCTTGAGCTCTTCGAGCGGATAATCGCTGCCGCCGGTCGTGAGGAACTTCAGATAGCCGCTTGCGTCGCCGGTCGTCAGGATATGCTCGGCGATGGCTACGGCGGAGGAGAAGCCGGTCGCGTACTGGTAGACGTAGAACGCGCGGTAGAAGTGGGGGATATACGACCATTCGGGGTCGATGTCCGCATCGATGCCGATGCCGTCATAATACGTGGCTTCGAGATCGTGGTAGACCTTGTTGAGCGCGGCAGCCGTCAGCGGCTGGCCAGCGGCATAGAGATCGTGCGCTTTGCGCTCGAACTCGGCGAACAGCGTCTGCCGGTAAAGCGTCGTGCGGAAACTCTCAAGGAAGTGGTTGAGGATATACGCGCGGCGCTTTTCATCCGTCTCCGTCTTCAGCAGATACTTGGTCAGCAGAACCTCATTGACCGTCGAGGCGACCTCCGCGACCATGATGCGGTAATCGTGGTTGACATAATCCTGCGTCGTATCGGAGAACCAGGAATGCATGGAGTGGCCCAACTCATGCGCCAGCGTAAACGCATCGTTGAGCGTCCCGGCGTAGTTCATCAGCACATACGGATGCACGCCGAACACACCGCAGGAGAACGCGCCGGACTGCTTGCCGTCGTTCTCATACACGTCGACCCAGCGCTCGGCAAACGCGCGGTCCAGCAGCTTCTGATACTCCTCGCCGAGCGGCAGCGTCGCTTTTTTGACCAGCTCCTTCGCGTCCTCAAACGCGATGGGATAGTCCACGTCCTCCACGATGGGGACGTACAGATCAAACACGTCGATCTTGTCGAGCTTCAGCGCGCGGCGGCGCAGCTCAAGATATTTGCGCATGGAGGGAAGACTTTCATGCACAGCCTCGATCAGGCTGTCATAGACGGACACGGGCACATTGCCGCCGTCCAGCGCCGCCTCGCATGCGGAGGCATAGCCGCGCTGATTGGAGAAATAGGTGTCAAACTTGACGGAGCCGCCGTAGAGCGTGGCGATGGCGTCGCCGAACTGCCGGTAGGTGCCGAACATGGCGCGGAACGCGCCCTCGCGCACGGAGCGGTCGCGGCTCTCGCGGAAGACGGGGAACGTACCGGCGGTGAGACGTACCTCTTCGCCAGCCTCATTTTTAACCATCGGCAGCTGCAGATCGACGTCGGTCAGCATTTCGAACGCGGCCTTCGGCGTTCCGGCAGCGTCGCCCAGCAGCGCCAGCATCTGCTCCCGCGCAGCGTCGAGCGTATGCGCGCGCATGCGGACGATATCGTCCACCGTGTGCCGGTAGGTCGCCAGCGTCTCATCCTGCATCCACTCGTCCAGCTTTTCTGCCGGAATGGCGAGAATTTCGGGGTTCAGGAACGCCGTAGCGGCGCTGAACTTGACAATCAGGCTCTCGCTGCGGGCGGCCATCTCCTGATTTTCCGCCACGGAGCCGTCCTCGGTCTTCTTCAAAAACGCATAGACATAGGGCAGCTCGACCTTGAACATGGAGGCGTATACGGTGTCAAGACCCTTCTTGAACGCTTCCTTGGACGTGCCGAGCGTGCCGGGGATCGCGGCCAGCGGCGCAAGCGCGGCCTCAGCCTCCTGCATGCCCGCTTCCCATGCCGCGGTGTCCGGGTAGATCTTCGTCAGGTCCCACTGGAACCGGATATCCTGTTCGCTTCGTTTCATAGCGTATCCTCCTTATATCAATCATTCTATTATAATGACCAAAATCTTTCCTGTCAACGTCCGCTGCGGATGGACAGACGGTTGCTTTTTGCTTGCGTTCAGGATAAAATAAGCAAAAGAACCTCGACTGGGGGGATACCATGAAGGAAAATACCCATTCTGTGCGGCAGCTCGTTCTCTGCTGCATCTCCACGTTTCTGACGGCGATGCTTGCCGTGATGACAGTTCTGCCCCCGGAGCGAGTGCCGCTTGCACCGCTTCTGGCGGCTATGCTTCTTCGGCCTGCCCTGCTGCTCGTGACCGCAGGCGTGAATTTCGGCTGCCTGAAAACGGGCGTCCGCGCGCTCTGCACCGGAAAGCCGGACCGGCATGCGGCGGCGGTTTTGACCGTGCTGCTCGCCCTCGTGCTCTGCGCGCTCGGCGTGTGCCCGGACGCACCGGTCACCGCCGCGCTTCTGCTGACAGCGGCCGCGTGGCTAGATCTTCTGGAGCAGCGGCTGGAGGCCGGACTTCCCGGCGCTGCGTCGACGCGGACGGCGGAGACGATTTGGATTTGGACAGGTATCGCCGCCGCAGTATGCGCGGCGGCAGTCTGGGCCGTGCTGCATGCGCGCGCGGATGCTGTGCTTGCACGAGTGCTCTGTGTGCTGGCCGCATCGGCTCTCTGCCCGTTCCGCCCGATCACCATGCTGATAGAGCGGCGCGCCATGCGGCGCATGTCCGTACCGGCCGCGTCTGCGCAGACGATCGAGGCGCTCGGCGCCGCCGATACGGCGCTTATCCGCCCTGAAGGACTCCTGACCGGAGCACCTGCCGTCTCTAATCTTCGTCCTGCGGGGATGGAGGAAGGACAATTCCTTACGCTGGCCGCATCGGTCATGCAGGGTTTTGCCGCGCCGGAGGCCAATGCGATTTTGAGCGCGGCACAGGGGCGCAGTCTGACACTCCTGCCGGCAGAAGCCTGCGACCAAACGCCGGACGGCTTCTGTGCCGTGCTGGACGGCAGGCGCTATTACGCCGGAACCTCGGAGCAGCTGCGCAGCCGCGGAATTTTTGCCCCGCGCGCCGACGATGTGCCGCTTTCCGGCAAAACAGCGCTGCTGTTCGGCATGGAGGGCGGGATGTACCTCGGCCTGATCGCGCTGCAAAGCCCGCTGCTTCCGGGCGCGCAGGAAGCGATCCATGCGCTTGCCGCGCAGCGGCTCCATCCGGTTCTCACGGCTGGCAGCCAGCCGCTTTATACGAAGCAGCTTGCCGCGCAGACCGGCGCGGCGGTCGAGGGGGCGGCGCAGCCTGCACAGAAGGGCAGAACGGTCTGCATCCGTGCAGGCGACCCAGGTGCATTGTTGCAGGAGCAGACGCCGGTCCTGTCCGTGCAGACGCTGATTGACGCAGCAGAGGCGATTTCTGTCTGCCGCCGCGCTGTCCGGACGCGCTGCGGCCTGCAGGGGCTCGGTGCGGTCTGCACGTTTTTGCTGGCAGGCGCGGCAGGCGGCCTGTTTGCTCCGGCGCTCGACCTCGGGGCAAGCCCCGCGCTCTGTGCGCTGCTTGCCTGCGGCCTTGCGGCATTGACAATTCTTCCGGCCTCGACCGAACGACACGCAGGTTCAGCGGCGGAACGCGCCGCGGAAGACCAACCGATGCAGCCGCCGCTTCCGAAGCCAGAGCCGTCCGAACCGGCAGCCTCCCGAACCCTGACCATCCGCATGGAAGAGCTTCCCGCCATGCCCGGAAAAGCCGCGCTGGAGCAGGCGCTTCTGGATGTCCCCGGCGTCCGGACCGCTGAGGCAGACTACGAAGCCGGACTGATCCTCGTCACCGGCACCGCAGAAAAAGAACCGCTCCTGCAAGCCATCGCAGAAGCGGCAGACGCATAAAAAGCAAGGCCCGCGGGCCTTGCTTTTTTTCTGAAATCAGATCGTCTCGACCTTGATGAGATTCGTGTTGCCGGACGCACCGGTGGTGTTGCCGCCGGTCATGACGACGTTGTCGCCCGGCTGCAGGTGCATGACCTTTTTTGCCGCGCGCAGCGCGTTGTAGAACAGCACGTCCGTCGACGTGAACGTTTCCTCGCACAGAACCGGCTGTACGCCCCACGAGAGCGCCAGACGGTACCACACACGCCGGTTCGTCGCCATGCCGATGATATCGACCGGGACGCGGAAGCGCGAAACCATACGCACCGTCGCGCCGGAAAGGGAACTGACGACGATGGCCTTTGCGTGAATGTCGCAGGCCATGCAGCATGTCGCGTGGGAGATTGCGTCGACCATGTTCTTGATCTGGAACGCCTCGCCGCGGAACAACGGCTCATAGTCGATGTGCGTTTCCGTTTCCTCCACGATCTCTGCCATGGTCTGCACGGTCCTGACCGGGTATTTGCCCGCCGCCGATTCGCCGGAGAGCATGACGGCGCTCGTGCCGTCGTAGACAGCGTTTGCAACGTCGGAGATCTCCGCTCGCGTCGGGCGCGGGTTGTGGATCATGGACTCAAGCATCTCCGTCGCCGTAATGACGCGCTTGCCCAGCAGACGGCACTTGGTAATGAGATATTTCTGGATCGCGGGCAGCTCTGCAAACGGAACCTCCACGCCCAGATCGCCCCGGCCGATCATAATGCCGGAGCACTCCTGACAGATTTCCTCCACGTTGTCAATGCCGGTCTGGTTTTCAATCTTGGCAATAATCTCCACGTCCTGGCCGCCGTGCTCGTCCAGAAACCGCCGCACATCCAGCACATCCTGCTTCCGCGAGACAAACGAGGCCGCGACAAAATCAATGCCGTTTTGAATGCCGAACAGCAGATCGTCCTTGTCCTGTTCGCTCAGATACACCTGATCGAGCACCTTGTGCGGGAACGACATGCTCTTGCAGTCCGAAAGCTCGCCGCCCGTCACGACGCGGCAGTGAATTTCCGTCCCCTCGATGCTTTCAACTTCAAAAATGACCAGTCCGTTGTTGACCAGCACCGTATCGCCTACGGAAAGATCATTGGCCAGCCCTGCATAGCTGACGGAAACGATTGTCTCGTCGCCGTCGACCTGCCGCGTCGTAAAGGTGAACGGGTCACCGTCCTTCAGCGTGATCTTCTTATTTTTGAACGTACGGATGCGGTATTCCGGCCCCCTGGTGTCGAGCATGATGGCAATCGGCAGATCCAGCTCGCGCCGCACCTTATGGATCATGTCAAATTTCTGCTGGTGCTCCTCATGCGTCCCGTGCGAAAAATTCAGCCGCACGACATTAAGCCCTGCCCGGCACATCCCTGCAAATACTTCCTCCGAGCTGCTGGCCGGGCCGATGGTACAGACGATCTTCGTTTTTCTCATGTAAAATCCCCCTGTAAAACAAAACGGCAGAACCATGGTCATGGTTCTGCCCAAAGCTATACACGCTCCGATGCGAATGGAACGCCTCCCGGCGCCTATGACAGACTCCACCGCTCGCACCGACCGCATTTTAGCACAGCACATCGCCGCTGTCAATCCACAAGAATTACTGATTTTGGGATTTGCCGCGCTTCCTGTGCCGGTCAATTTGACGGTGCAGCAGGCTCAGCGCGTCGGAAAGCGAGCCGATCGCGTCCATTAACCCGGAGGAAACAGCCTCTTCGCCGTATAATACCGTGCCGACGTCCGTTGCAATTTCGTCTGTCGCCATCATATAGCGCAGAAAATCCTCGCGCGAGATATGCGAATTCTTTGTCACGAAATTAACGATCTGCTCCTGGATCCGATTGAAATACTGATACGTCTGCGGCGCGCCGACCACAAGTCCCGTCATGCGCACCGGATGCACGGTCATGCTGGCCGTCGGGACGATGAGGCTTTTCTTGGCCGACACCGCCAGCGGAATGCCGATGGAGTGTCCGCCGCCCAGCACCAGAGAGACCGTCGGCTTTTTCATCCCCGCGATCAGCTCCGCAATGGCAAGCCCCGCCTCGATATCCCCGCCGACCGTGTTGAGAAGCAGCAGCAGCCCGTCAATTTCCTCGCTTTCCTCCACAGCGGCGAGCAGGGGAATGACATGCTCGTATTTTGTCGTCTTGATATTCTCCGGCAGCGCCTGATGGCCCTCGATCTGCCCGATGATCGTCAGCGTGTAGATCGTCCCTCGCGCCGTCTTCGTCGTCGACGCGCCAAGATCGATCAGCTCCTGCCGCGCCTGTTCTTCCTTCTTAGCTTCACCCATATTTGTATGCTCCTGTCTGTGTAAGATTAGCTGTCCCGTAGGGGCCGACGACTCTGTCGGCCCGAGCAGCAGGCAGAGATTTTTCGGAAATTCAGGGCGAATCCGCAAGCGCTTGCCTTTTTCACTGTAGGGGCCGATGCCCACATCGGCCCGCTGGGAAGTTGCGAATTCGCCGAAAATTACCGTAAAAATGGTGTATTCTTCCGGGCCGATGTAGGCATCGGCCCCTACAGATGATCTTTGAGAGATACAGATAGTTTAAACGCATTTTCACAAATCATGCGCATGCGTTTTGCACCTTGCCAGACGCATGGAAATCAGGTATAATGGCCGTGAAAGAGGTGCTTCCAAATGACAAAAACCAACGTGATGCGCCTGCTCGACGCGGCGAAAATTCCATACCGCGCAGCGGAATACGCGGTCGACGAAAACGACCTGAACGGCATGCACGCCGCCGAGGGCATCGGCATGCCGCCGGAGCAGATCTTTAAAACGCTCGTCGCGAAGGGCGAGCGCGGCGGCTATGCCGTGTTCTGCATCCCGGTCTGCTGTGAGCTGGACCTAAAAAAAGCGGCCAAGGCGGCCCACGACAAAAAAATCGAGCTCATTCATGTCAAAGACCTGCTGGCCACGACCGGCTATATCCGCGGCGGATGCAGCCCCATCGGCATGAAAAAGCCGTTTCCAACCTACATCGACGAGACGGCCCAGCTCTATGACGAGATCGGCGTTTCCGCCGGCTGCCGCGGCTGCCAGGTACTGCTCGACCCCATGCGTCTCGTGGATTATGTAAACGCAACCCTGTGCGACCTGACCGAATGATGAAAGGAGAACGCCATGAAATCACGAATGATACCTGTGCTGTGTATTCTCATGCTTTTCCTGACAGCCTGTCAGAAGCAGGCGTCGGACGACCCGGTTGTTGCGACCTACAAGGATACGCAGATTTTGCAGAGCGAAGTCGCGTATGAAAAGGAAAACCAGATCAACGTCACAGGAGACAAAACCGTCAGCGACGCGGACGCACTGGATCAGATCCTGCTGAACCTCATCATGCTCGATGAGGCGGAGCAGCGCGGCCTTTCCGTCACACAGGAAGAGGTGGACGCAGAGATGGCCGGACAGCGGAAAAACTACGAAGAATACGAGGA
>CADBOK010000207.1 GCA_902796245.1 Oscillospiraceae bacterium
GCTGGAGGTCGCGCGCATCGCGCGGACGATCTGCCGCGGGCTGCGGCTCAATCAGGATCTGGCGGAGGCCGCGGCCTACGGCCACGATCTGGGCCACACACCGTTCGGCCACGCGGGAGAAAAGGCGCTGTCCAGCATGCTGGATAAGCCCTTCCGCCATAACGAGCAGTCGCTGCGCGTGGTGGACAAGCTCGAGCGCGACGGCGCGGGGCTGAACCTGACCTACGAGGTGCGCATGGGCATTCTCGGCCACACGGGAGAGTTTATCCCCGAGACGCTCGAGGGCCAGATCGTGCGCACATCCGACCGCATTGCGTACATCAACCACGACATTGACGACGCCATGCGCGCCGGGATTCTGACCGAGGCGGATATCCCGGCGGAGATTGCGGAAATCCTCGGGCACTCGCATTCGCAGCGGATCAACACGCTGGTCGAGAACATGATCGAAAACACGCTGCTGACCGGCGTGCTCGGCATGCAGCCGGATGTGGCGCAGGCCATGGACCGGCTGCGCACGTTCATGTTCGCCCGCGTCTACACGAACCCCGTCGCCAAGGGCGAGGAGTCGAAGGCGAAGGACATGCTGTGCAGGCTGTTTGAGTATTACATGAAAAACCCCGAAAAGCTGCCGCCGGACTTTTTGCCGCAGCTGGACTTTGACGGCATGGAGCGCATCGTCTGCGACTACATCGCCGGCATGACCGACCGCTACGCGGTCTATAAGTATTCGGAGCTGTTTATCCCCGCAACGTGGCAGGTGCGGTGATCCGCTGCCGCGCACACGCCCTGTAGGGGCCGATGCCGGTCACAGCCGTTCGCGACGAAGGCGCGTTACGGATGTGGGTCTGCCGCTTGCCGGTACACATCGGCCCGATGGGAAGTTACGAATTCGCCGAAGATTCCCGTAAAAAGCGGTGCATCCTGCCGGGCGGACAGGGTCGTCCGCCCCTACAGAATACAAGGGTGCTGACGGCTTGGCGTAGGGGCCGACGACTCTGTCGGCCCTCTGGGCAGCTGCGAATTCGCAGCAGATTTCCGTAAAAACAGGTTATTCTGCCGGGTCGATGTGGGCATCGACCCCTACACACTTTGAAAGGAGGCCGATCCCGTGGCGTTTCCGCAGCCGTTTCTGGACGCGCTCGCCGAGCGCAATCCCATCGACGAGGTCGTGGGGCAATATGTGAGTCTGACGCGCCGGGGCTCGAACCTCTTCGGGCTCTGCCCGTTCCACTCGGAGAAGACGGCGTCGTTCTCTGTCTCACCGGACAAGGGCATTTATTACTGCTTCGGCTGCCACGCGGGCGGCGGCGTCATCAACTTCATCATGCAGATTGAGGGGCTGGACTATCCCGACGCGGTGCGGTTTCTGGCAAAGCGTGCGGGGCTTGAGGTCCCGGAGGACGACAATTACCGCTCGCAGTACCAGAAGCAGGAGCGCCTCTGGGCGCTGTGCAAGGACGCGGCGCGGTTTTTCCGCCAGCAGCTGTTCTCCCCGGCCGGCGCGGAAGCGCAGGCATACATACAAAAGCGCGCGCTCAGCATGGAGACGGTCAAGCGGTTCGGACTCGGCTTCAGCCTGAACACCTGGTCGTCGCTCACGGACGCGATGAAGGAAAAGGGCTATAAGCTCGACGAGGTGATCGACGCGGGACTCGCCCTGCGGGGCAAAAACGGCGGCGTGTACGACCGGTTCCGCAACCGGCTCATGTTCCCCATCATCGACATCCGGAACAATATCATCGGCTTCGGCGGCCGCGTGATGGACGATTCCACGCCGAAATATCTGAACTCGCCCGAGACGATCATTTTCAACAAGCGCAAAAATTTATTTGCGCTCAACATCGCCCGCAAGAGCAAGCAGGGCCGCATTATCCTGACCGAGGGCTACATGGACGCCATCGCCCTGCACCAGTACGGGTTCGACTGCGCCGTCGCCTCGCTCGGCACGTCTCTGACGGAGGAGCATGCGAATATCCTCGCCAAATACACCAGTCAGGTCATTTTGACCTACGACGGCGACGAGGCCGGGCAGAACGCCACGCGCCGCGCCATCCCCATGCTCGAGAAGACCGGCGTGCAGGTGCGCGTCCTGCGCATGCAGGGTGCGAAGGATCCGGACGAATTTTTGAAAAAATACGGCGCGCAGCGCTTTGAGGTGCTGCTGGACGCCTGCCAGAACCAGGCTGAGTACCGGCTGGACAGCCTCAAACGCAAATATGATCTCACGCTCGACGATCAGCGCGTGGAGTTTCTGAATCAGGCCGCCGCGCTCATCGCCACGTTCCCGAACGCAGTGCAGCGCGAGGTCTATGGCCGCCGCGCGGCGGAGGCCGCCGGCATCACGCCGGAGGCCATGCAGCTGGAAGTGAAAAAGGCCTACCGCAAAGCCCGCGCAGCCGAGCGGAAGAAGCAGGAGGCGCAGGAGCTCGACATCGCGCGCCAGCGCGCGCCGAAGACCCGCGCCATCCGCTATGACAATCTCCGCTCTGCAACAGCCGAGGAGGGTCTTGTGTGTACGCTCCTGCGCGAGCCGGAGCTGGTCGCAAATGTGAAGCTCCCGGCAGAGGCGTTTTCGGTCGACCTGTTCGGCCGGGTGCTGACGGAGCTGCGCCGGCGCGTACAGTCCGGACGGCCCGTGACGCTTGCCGCGCTCGAGTCGGATTTCTCCCCGGAGGAGATGGCGCACCTGTCCTACATCATGAGTCGGGACACATCTCCCGTTTCCGATGAGGCATTCGCGGATTATCTGCGCGTGATTCAGGAAGAATATGAGGGCCGGAGTCTGACGCGCTCGGAAGACAGTCTGCGGCTGCTGGCCGAACAGATGAAATCAACAAAACAGTATGGAGGGTAAGCAATGGGAAAGGAACTGGAACTTCTGCAGAAAATGGATCTCACGGCGGAAAACCGGCAAAAGCTCGAAACGCTGATTACCGAGGCAAAAAAGACCGGAAAGGTCTCCTCCAAGCACCTGGTCGAAACGCTCGACGACGTGGACGCCACCCAGGAGCAGACCGAGCAGTTCTATGACATTCTTGAGCAGGCCGGGATCGAGATCGATGTCTCCGACGTGCTGGATCTCATCGGCTCGGCCGACATGGACAATCCCACGCTCAGCGAGATGCAGGCCATTGAGGAAGAGGGCCTGCCCGAGGATCTGGACGAGCCAGAGGCGCTGCCGGAGGACGTGGAAAACGCCCGGCTGGACGACCCCGTGCGCATGTATCTCAAGGAGATCGGCCGCATCAAGCTCCTGAGCCCCGAAGAAGAGCAGGAGATCGCCAAAAAAATGGCCGAGGGCGACGAGGATGCGCGCAAGCGCATGTCCGAGGCCAATCTGCGCCTTGTCGTGTCGATTGCGAAGCGCTATGTGGGCCGCGGGATGCAGCTGCTCGATCTCATTCAGGAGGGCAATCTGGGCCTGATGAAGGCCGTCGAGAAATTCGACTATACCAAGGGCTATAAATTCTCCACCTATGCGACCTGGTGGATCCGCCAGTCCATCACCCGCGCCATCGCCGACCAGGCGCGCACGATCCGCATCCCGGTGCACATGGTAGAGACGATCAACCGCGTGCTGCGCACGTCGCACTCCATGGTGCAGAAGCTCGGCCGCGAGCCGACGACGAAGGAGATCGCAGACGAGCTGCACATCGAGCAGAGCAAGGTCGAAGAGGTTTTGAAAATCGCGCAGGAGCCCGTCTCCCTCGAAACGCCGATCGGCGAGGAGGAGGACAGCCATCTGGGCGATTTCATCCAGGACGACGAGGCCTCGCAGCCGTCGGAGGAGGCGACCTACACGCTGCTGCGCGAGCAGCTTGAAGAGGTCTTGTCCACGCTGACCCCGCGCGAGGAGCAGGTGCTGCGCATGCGCTTCGGTCTGACCGACGGCAAGCCGCACACGCTCGAGGAGGTCGGCAAGGAGTTTGACGTCACGCGCGAGCGCATCCGGCAGATCGAATCCAAGGCGCTGCGCAAGCTGCGCCACCCGTCGAGGAGCAAGAAGCTGCGCGACTTCCTGAACTGAAAGAAATTCAAAATTACAGATTATTTACACTTTTGTGCTTGACAACCGGGAAAATATTCGTATCATAGTCTTATGCAATTTGAAACCGCAAAACCGTAACAACGGAGGAATTCAAGATGTTTGAGAAGATTCAGGCGTATCTGGCCTCGCAGCTCGATATCCCGGCGGACGAGATCACCCGCGACACCACGTTCGAAAGCCTCGGTGTCGATTCGCTGGATACCGTCGAAATGGTCATGGATCTGGAAGAGCAGCTCGGCGTGGATCTGGAGCTGGAGGAAAAGATCGCGACCGTCGGCGAGCTGGTCGATTTCGTCGAAAGCAAGCTGGACTGAAAATCTCAGCGGCGAGACGCATGGCAAGGCTGCACTACTTGGGGAGATAGCGGTGCCCTGTTACCCGCAATCCGCTACAGCGGGGAGGAATTCCCGACCGAGGGTGTA
>CADBOK010000208.1 GCA_902796245.1 Oscillospiraceae bacterium
CTTCTGGTCTTCGCCTCGCAGTGGTCGATCAACTTCATCCTCAAACGCAACCCCGGCCTCGAGCTGTCGGAGACAGCGCAGTAAGCGCGAGCTCAGGCTTCCCTTGGGTACAAGGGAAGCTGGCCCGAAGGGCCTGAAGGGATTCGAACGCCACAAAATTCAGAGCACGCGGAGAGCTGTGACCGATCCCCTCCGTCATTTTCCTCGAAAATGCCGCCTCCCCTTACCGCGCAAAGCGCGGCAAGGGGAGGCTTTTTGCATATTATAAAAATGTGTACGCTTATACCCGCGGGATCTCCCCAAACACCCGGCGCACGCCGAGTCTGCGCAGGAGCTTCAGCTTTTCCCGGCACGTTTCCTCCGTGTCGAACAGGAGAACGCGCGCAGACCCTGCCGCATCCTGAAAAAAGCAGTAGCGGCAGAAAAGCTCCGGGGAGAAGTGCGACGGATGCCGCGCGGCCAGCGCGTCTGCCGCAGCTTCGTCCAGCGGTATGCCGATGCCGGTGGGGCAGGGGACGGGGAACAGCATGCGGATGGGCGCGAGATACACCCAGAGGCGGTCTCCCCAGACCGGGAGCAGCGCGCGCAGATATCCCTCCAGACTGCCGCCGGAGACCTGCGTGTCGCACCAGACGGCAGGCGCATCCGGCGCGGCAGTCTGCACGGGCTGCAAGAGCCGCGCGTCGCGGCAGCCCGGCGTTTCGCAGAACAGGAAGCCGCCGCCGAATTCCGCGGGCGGCGCAGCGCCCGGCGCGAGCAGGTACAGCTCCGCGGCGGGTGCTTTTTTTTCCTCGTCAAAGCCCGCGATGCCGCATTCGGAGGCAGAATCGGGCGGAAATGGATACAGAATCATGGACAAGCCGCCTTTCCTGTGATATAATACGATACACAAAACTATGAGATTGCAGGAAAAGCTATGCCGTTTTCGTTTTTGCCCCGCATGATCTATCCGCATCTGACGGACGTGCGCGCCGAGGAGCTGACCGCGCGCGGCGTCTCGTTCCTGATGCTGGATTTCGACAACACCATCGTCCCCTATACGACGAGCGAACCGACTGCGGAAATGACCGCGTGGCTCAAGACCATGCAGGCGTCCGGGATCGGGCTGTGCGTCGTGTCGAACAGCAGAAAGCCGCGCGTCGTGGAATTCTGCAAACAATATGGGCTGGACTGCATCACGCATGCGAAAAAGCCCTTTTCGCGCGGCATCCGCGCGTGCCTGACGCGCCTTTCACTGGAGCCTGCGCGCTGCGCGCTCGTGGGCGATCAGATCTACACGGACGTGCTGGGCGCAAACTGCGCGGGCGTGCAGTCGATTCTGATCTCTGCGATCCATAATCATACCATATGGCTAAAGCTCCGGCATGTGGCCGAGCTTCCCTTGATTGCAATCGGAAAATGGAGGATCCAACATGAAGAACATTGAAAAGTACCAGAATCTTATCGCAAAGGGCGAGGTCGACGCGCTGCTGCTGACCTCGAAGCATAACCGGCAGTATGCCGCGGAATACTGCATCGCAGAGGGCGTCGCCGTCATCTGCAGAACGCAGAGCTATTACTTCACCGACTTCCGCTATATCGAGTCGGCACAGAAGAATCTGCCCGGCTTTGCCGTGAAGATGGTCGACACGGAGCATCCGTATACGAAGCTCATCAACGAGGCCATCTCCGACAACACCGTCAAGACCATCGGCTTTGAGGACGATACGCTGACCGTAGAGGAGTATACGCTCTACAATACGAAGCTCAACGCCGTCCTGCATCCCTATGCCGCTGAGATCAACGCCCCGCGCGCGAGCAAGGAGCCGTGGGAGATCGAATACATGAAAAAGGCGCAGGAGATCACCGACCGCACGTTCTCGGATCTTCTGAACGTCATTCATCCGGGCATGACGGAAAAGGAGCTGTGCGCGGAGCTCATCTACCGGCTCTACAAATACGGCTCCGAGGGGCCGTCGTTCGACCCCATCACCGTTTCCGGCCCCAACACCAGCCTGCCGCACGGTGTGCCGTCCGAGCGCGTTCTGCAGTACGGTGATTTTGTCACCATGGACTTCGGCTGCCTGTACCACGGCTACTGCTCCGACATGACCCGTACCATCGCGCTGGGCTATGTGTCCGAGAAGATGGATAAGGTCTATCACACCGTGCTCGAGGCGCAGCTGGCGGGCATCGCCGCGACAAAGGCGGGCGTCACCGGCAGGGAGATGGACGCTGCCGCGCGGAACGTCATCAACGCCGCGGGCTTTGAGGGATGCTTCGGCCACAGCTACGGCCACAGCCTCGGCCTTCTCATCCACGAGGCCCCGAACGCCAACCTGCGCAACGACAAGCCCATGCCGGCCGGCGCGGTCGTGTCGGCGGAGCCGGGCATCTACATCCCGGACGAATTCGGCGTGCGCATCGAGGACGTGACGGTCATCACCGATACCGGCTGCGAGATTCTGACGAAGAGCCCGAAAAATTTGATTATTTTATAAGAATATCTTGAAAAGCCAAGCAAAATAGTGTAAAATCAAAAAGCTATTTTATTTGTTGGTGTATTCTATACGTATATTGGAGGAATATTTTTATGGCTACCATTACCGCTGGTGATTTCA
>CADBOK010000209.1 GCA_902796245.1 Oscillospiraceae bacterium
GACGATGCGCTGCGCAAGCCCCTCGACGATGGCCGTCTTGCCGACGCCCGGCTCGCCGATGAGAACCGGGTTGTTCTTCGTCTTGCGGGACAGGATGCGGATGACGTTTCGAATTTCGTCGTCACGGCCGATGACCGGGTCCATCTTCTGTTCCCGCGCACGCTTGACCAGATCCGTGCCGTATTTGGCAAGCGCCTCATACGTATCCTCCGGCGTGTCGGAGGTCACGCGCTGGTTGCCGCGCACGGACTGCAGCGCCTGCAAACAGGCTTCCTTCGTGATCCGGTACGGGCGGAACAGGTTTTTGAGCGTCGCGTCCGCGTTTTCAATCAGGGACAGGGACAGATGCTCGACGGAGACATATTCGTCCTTCATCTGTTTTGCGATGTCCTCCGCGCTGTTGAGTGCGGTATCGACGGCGCGCGCGACGTAATACTTATCCGCCTCGCGGCCAGAGCCGGTCACGCGCGGGAGCTTTCCGAGCTCCGCGTCCACCGCGGCCTCAAAGCTCTCCAGCGTAACGCCCATCTTTTTCAGCAGCTGCGGCACAAGTCCGTTTTCCTGCCGCAAAAGGGCAGCCAGCAGATGGATCTGCTCGATCTGCTGGTTCTGGTTTTCAATGGTCAGCTTCTGTGCGGCCTGAATGGCCTCCAGAGATTTCTGCGTATAGTTCTGTGCGTTCATAGTTCACACCTCTTCTTTCGGGGTTAGCACTCTATGTTCATGAGTGCTAATTCATTTTGGCTTCATCATAGCCCCATGCCCGGATTTTGTCAAGGGGGAGCGCGGATAAAAATTGTGATATTTTTGTAAACATTTGATCGAAAAAGAATTTTCGGATTTAATAGTTATTTAAAAACTTGCCGCTAAGTTTTTTAATAAACCCCTGCTATTATAATCTTGCAAGAAGCGATAAACACTTTTTCATTTTCCCCTCATATTGATAAAGAATCCCCCGCAGACAAGCCGGTCACTTGTTTGCGGGATTTCTTTTTGTGGATCGCGCTCTCCAAAAGCTCTGCGCAGTCCCGCCCGGCAGGATGCACCGGATTGCTTGAAGCTCCATGGCGAATGCGTATGCACTCGCCCATATGATTGTACCTGCGAATTCGCCGAAAGGCTTTCATAAATTGCACCTGCCTGCCGCGACCTCTCAGTCAGCTTCGCTGACAGCTCCCCTTTCAGTGGAGCCTTGGGTGCGTGCCGCTCATGAAAAACGTCCGGGCTTTTCTGGAAAGCCCGGACGTACTGCGTTAAATGCCGCCTGCGATATAGTGTTTGCGTTTGTTTTCCTCCACGCGGTCCTCGATGGCATGGGCGGCCTTGTAATAGCCCTTGCGGACCTCGGCGGTGATGCATTTCACCAGCACAACCGTCAGGCAGACGGCCGGCATAATTGCCAGAAGCGTCCCCAGCAGCAGATACAGCGCCGCGTAGCTCTCGGCCATGCGGGCGGCGTTTTCCCAATAGGGGTAGATCACGCCGTTCGTCGTCATGGCGCGCTTACCGAACGCGCCCATCACGGAAATGAGGCGCGAGACGGAAAAGCGTCCGGTGTTCTGGACGATCGCGCCGCCGCCGATGGGGAATTTCTCCGTCATGAGCTTTTTCGCGAAGCCCGAAACGGGGTCTGGCAGGACGATCTCATAGCAGTCGATGGGCAGCTCCGCCATGGCGTTCAGCGCGCTGTAGCTCATGTAGATCATGGCGGTGTTCGTGCTCGTGCTCGTGCCGCCTGTATCGCCGGAGGACTCGTTCCCGGCGGCCAGCGCCGCGTTCGTCGCGAAATCAGCTTCGCTCTGCACGACGCCCGCGATGGGGAAATTCCGGCCGTTGATCGTGACCTCCATTCCGGCCACATCGCTGCTGCCGAAGAGGTTGAACGCCGTCTGCGCGTCCAGCACGACGCGGTCGGCCATATAATCCTCGTCCGAGATATAGCCGCCGGACAGGAGCGTCAGCGGGTGGAACAGAAAATAGTTTCCGCCTGCGCCGACCGCCGTGACCGTCACGCTGCCGGGTGATTTGCCGGAGACGGACAGGCTTGTCCGGCCGCTGTAGGCGTCGGTGTAGAGACTGCCGCCCTCGGGCGCCTCCATGGAATTCTGGACGAATTCATTTTCAAGCTCCGCACGGAACGAGCGGATATCGTCAAGGGTTTTCGTCGCTGTGACAGGCATGAAGGCGGAGACCTGCGCGAAGCGATCCTCGCCGTCTCCCTTCCAGGCATCGGCGGCGGACTGCGTTTTGAGCATGCCGCGCACTCGGCCCAGCATGGCGAAGCAGAACACCGACAGCGCCGTTTGGATCAGACACGCAATCAGGAGGGCCAGCTTCCCTCCGTGGAGTCTCGGCAGCCTGTGCCGCCGTTCAAACCGGCCGCGCTGCTTCATCCGTTATCCGCAAGCCGCACCTGCTTGCCGGCCTCCACGGGCTTGTTGCTGGTCGTGATGATGAAATCGCCCTGGCTGATGCCGGAGACGGCGGCGGACTTATCGTCGCGCGCAAGCTCCTGCACGGTGACGCGGGTGGCGATATAGCGGCTGCCGAGCGGCGAATTCTTCGACTGCAGGACATAGACGAATTTGCCGTTGGAGTCCTCGCGCAGGCCGGAGAGCGGGATGAGCGCGTCGTAATTCGAGCTCTTCTGGCCGATGGAGAGCGTGACGTTCTGCCCGGCCTGAATGTCGCCCGTGAGCGTAAAGACGAGCGTGCGGCTGCCGGAGGACTGGGAATTCGTGATCTGGTCGAGCGTTGCGACGGCGTCGCCGCCCCAGAAGTTCACCAGCTCGGCGGTATCGCCGACCTTGACCTTTTTGGCCTGCTCGTTCGTGACGTCAATTTTGACGGTAAAGCCGCGGTCGGTCACGTTGATGGTCGCAAGCGGCTGATCCTCGCCGCCGATGGACTTGCCCGCGGAGGCGCTGATGGACGCGATGGTGCCGGAAACGCTGGATTTGACCTCCAGCTCGTCCGCATTCTCGCGGAGCTTTGCAACCTCCTCCTGCTTGCGCTCGATGGCTTTCTTGGCCGCTTCCATGTCGATGGAGGACGAATCGCCGAGATTCTGTTTGAAAATCAGATCTTCGAGGGCTTCCTTAGTGGATTTAACAGTATCGGCAGCAGACGCCGCACTGCCGAGATCGTCAATTACTTTTTGCTGGTCGTCAAGTTGTATATCAAGTGTCTTGATTTGATCCTCAAAATAAGAGATACGATCCTCATAGTTTTCAACAGTTCGGGCAGCCCTTTCTGAATTCTGTTTTACGTTGAGTATCTCATCATCAATCTCAGCAATTACTAACATATCCTGCAATACATATATTCCATCTTGGGAAGAATCACCATAGTAATAGACATACAGAGCTTCATACGCTTTGCGGTATGCTTCATTATACCTATTAACTTCATCAGCAGTATAGAATATATTTTTATCTGAAACAAGATTTTTGATTGTATCTTCCAGATAATGCTTTTTCATTGCTGCACTATCACCGCTGCACAGTTCATAATAAGCAGTAAAGTCATTACCGTACGTTGTACGCGCATTATTATATGTTTGTTGCAGTTTAGTGATTTTCTCTCTAATTGAAATACTATTTCCAATCGCTCGCCCCGCTGGTATTGAAGATGCTGCGAGAGCGCTGCTGCGATTACTCTCTAATGCCGCTAAGTCCGTTGCCGCGTCCGCCACACTTTGTTGTGCTTTTACATATTCATCCGTATTTTTTAATTCTGTGGCTGCGTTTTCAGCAACTGTTTTGGCTTGCTGGAGTTCTTTTAATTTGTTTTCAGCCGCAATTTTTTGACTAGTCAACTGCGTTGCATCTACATTGGTATATTGCCGGTAAATTGCTAATGCATCATTATAAGCCTCTCTGGCCTTCTGCACCTCGTGGTTTTCCTGCGCCGCCGTGTTTCCGGCTTCGATCAGGCTCTTGTCGTAATTCTGCTGCAGCGTTTCCAGATCAGTCTCGGCCTGCTTCAGTTCATCCGAATCCTCCGCTTCCAGCACGAAGAGGGTATCGCCGACGTTGATCTCCTGGCCGGTCTTGACCAGGACGCTGGAGACCTTGCGGGTCTGCTTGATCGTAACGTTATAGACCTCGCTGGCCTCGACGGTTCCCTGACCGCGGATGCGGGCGTTGATCGCGCCGGAGGACACCTGCTGCGTGGCGACCTCGGGCAGCGAGGCGTTCATGATCGTTTTCGAGAAAAAGGTCAGCACCAGCAGCACGGCCAGCAGAATAATGGCCGCAGTTTTGACCCATTCGCGTTTTCTTACACCGTTTTCCATATCTCTTTCCCTTATCCTTTCACAGAGCCAGAATGTGCGATACCCTCCACCAGATATGCCTCGCCGTGCAAGAACAGCAGAAGGCCGGGGATCATGTAAATGACAGCGGCGGCGAAGGCAATGCCGATTTCGCCCGCGTTGATGCTGGACAGGAACATCGAAAGCGGCTGCTTTTCGACGTCGTTGAGCAGGATGAGCGGCTGCTCGACCATGTTCCAGTTGTCGATAAACACAAGGATCGCAATGGAATAGAGGGCGCTCCGGCACTGCGGCAGGCAGATGTTCCAGAAGATGTGCCACTCGTTCGCGCCGTCGATCTTGGCCGA
>CADBOK010000210.1 GCA_902796245.1 Oscillospiraceae bacterium
GACGTGGGCATACTCCACGGGCGTTTCCGGTTCGTATCAGGATGTGCTGGCTGCGACCGACACGCTGACGCTCGAAGCCGTCACGGCGGCAAACGCTCCGGCGGTGCTGGCGTTCAACAACGCAAGCGGTCTCTTCGCGGATGAAAACCTCCGGCTGGCCGTCACCTACGCGCTGGACTATGATAGCTTCCGCACCGTATTCGGCAGCGCCTATGCCTCGAACCCCAACCGCGGCTTCGTGCCGCCCGTGACCGTGGGCTATAAGGAGACCGAAGCGCTCGGTCAGGATCTGGACACAGCCGCGCAGTATATGGCGGACGCGGGCTACACGGAAAAGAACGCAGATGGCTTCTATGTGAATGACGCTGGCGAGGTCTGCGCCTTTACGCTCACCTGCAACGCAGGCAAGGAGGCCCATGTCGGCTACGCGGAGCTTGTCAAGACGCAGCTCGAGCAGTTCGGCATTCGGGTCAATCTCGAAACGCTGGACGCGGACAGCTACAACGCGAAGACCAGCAATAAATTCTCTGAAAACAACATCACCATGGAGGCGGCCATTTACGGCTTCACCGCCGCCGGTATGGGCATGAAGAACGGCCTTGCGTCCATCTATGTCGACGGCACGCATCCCGTGCAGGGCGGCTGTCAGGTGTTCGACGGGGAATTCCAGTCGATCCTTGCCGCGATGGGCGAGGCAAAGACCGTGGAGGCATATACCGAGGCGGCAGGTGCCTTGCAGGACTGGTACGCCGCGCACGTGCCGCTCATCGCGCTCTACTGGGACAGCCAGATTCTTGTCCACAGCGCGGCATATGAGAATTTCACCGAAGACGCCGTGTTCGGCCTGAACAACGTGAACACATGGTTCACAATCACGGCAACCTGATCGCTCCAGTTCAAAGCGCCCGCACCCGAGTCTTCCCGGGTGCGGGCGCTTCGCGCTTATTTCTTATTCCGCGCCTGCGCGTTACAGGGTAATCTGCTGTGAGGCGCAGACCGGGCGGCAGCCGTCCAGCCACATGAGCCTGACGTAGGCCGCGCCGGAGGCCGGCACGGCAGAGACAGTCCCTGCCGCGTCCCGGATCGAGACGCCCAGCATACGGCCCTCGCTGGTATAGGACGCGATATAGATCTGCCCCGTCATCGGATGGCGGGCGGAAAGCGCCGCCTGTCTGCCGCCGCCGAGGGAAACGGTCACCTCCGTGTCCGGCATCGCTCTGACGTTCACGGAGCCGCTTGCATAGGTCAGCCCGAGCGGCGTCTGGTTCTCGTTCGCGTCCATCTGGTAATTCACGTTGACGCCGTCCTCGTAGTTTCCCTGACGGCCTTTATAAAAGCTGACGGAGACCGGCGTGTCCCCGCTGGGGGCGTCCTCCGAAATGCGGAAGGTCAGCGTCGCGAGGGTACCGTTGGACGGACAGAGCGGGGTCCTGGACAGCCAGATCAGGGAATACGGGCGGTCTGTCAGGTGCTGCGATTGCGATTGGAGGCAGTCCGACGTAAGCGCTTCCTGTTCGGCCTGAACCAGCGTCAAAATCGCCGGGTCGTAATCCAGCTCAATGCTCAGGTCTGAAAAGCCGGTATTTCCGGACAGCGTCACGGTCACGGATACCTTGTCACCGGCCGTCGCGGAGACGGTCTGCACCGATACCCTGGGGGTGCTTGCAGCCTGCACAGTTGGCAGCGAGCCGATAAGCAGCATTGCGGCCAGCAGGCAGCAGAAAAGCCTTCTTTTCATGTTCGCACCTCCTTAATGCAGAACGATGTCCCAACCGGCGATGTATTGCAGAAGCGCCGTCACATCCCGGAAATTGGATTTTCCGTCTCCATTCACGTCCAGCGCCTCTTTGACTACGGTGATCCCGTCCCAGTCGGAAAGATGGCGCAGCAGATTCAGCACATCGCGGGAATCGACGCGCCCGTCGCCGCTGATATCTCCGGGAATATAGGAGCGGATTTCCGCGCTGCTTCCTACATAAACGAGCGGCAAAGCATTTCTGGACTGGTCATAATTTACATTGACGCCGTCCTTGTAGGTTCCCTGAAGACCCTTGTAGAAGCTGACAGAAATGGGATACATGCCATACGCGGCGGTATTTTTGATCTGGAACGTCAGGATCGCCAGCGTACCGGACGCTGTGCAGTCTCTGACGCTGTTCCATGTCAGCATATATGGATCCGCTGTGAACGTCTGCGACCCTGTGTACTCCGTGCCGGATACCTTGTTCTCGACCTTCGTCAGCGTCATGACGTCCGCATCATAGCCGATCACAAGGCTCAGGTTCGCGAAGCCGGGATTCTCGTCCAGCATGAGGCGCACCTGCACGGTGTTGCCGGGTCGCGCGCAGACAGAGTCGAGGCGGACGGGCATAACGCCATCGGGTGCGGGCTTGACCGTGACGGTGCAGCTCGCCGTAAAGCCGCCGTCAACGGTCGTGGCGGTGACCGTCGTCGTCCCGGCCTTCTTGCCGAGAACTGTCCCGTCCGCAAACACCGCCGCAACATCCATATCCGCAGAGGCCCAGGTGACAGACTTGTCCTCTGCCCACTCCGGCAAAACGGTCGCGACCAATTTTTGCGTTTTTCCAAGAGGCAGTGTCAGGGTTTCGTGTTCTAGTTGTATGGTATTTTCTTCCTGAGCCACCCATGAGTATAATGTGAAATATATAGACGGCCATGTTTCTTCCGTCCATCTCGTTGTCGTTTCCTGATGGTAAACATCAATTTTTCTTTCCGCTCTGTGAGGAAACGCATTGCTTCCAATCGTCGGACAATTACCAAAGAAATATAGTTTCCTTAAATTCTCAGCATTTTCAAAAGCATTCTGCCCGATTCGGGTGACCGAATCGGGCATATAACACGTTTGGATCTTGCAAGAATCGAACGCACTTTCAGCAATTCGAGTAACAGCACTCGGAACATTGCCGCGGAACACTACATAGGGTGTATCTGAAAACGGCGCTTAGATGTGCAAAATGCCGAAAGCGCCGCAGTACCCCGACGCAATAACGTAATTTGGCAATGCAGCCTCCGACATTTCTGCCGTTTCCTCCGTTTGCTCAGTCTGCGTCTGCGCCGTCTCTTCCGGGATGGCTTCGGCCTGTGCGGCTGGATGGGCTGCGGCGACTGCGCAGACCACGGCCAGCAGGACAAGCAGCTTTGCGTACCACTTTTTCAGCATCTGTTCTTCCGCCCTTTCATCCGTTTTACAGATATTTAATATGATAGCATACGCTTCCCGCGATTTCAAATCCGGGAAGCGCATTTTTTCCGGCGCTCCGCCTTCCTTCGCCGCAGCAGACAGGCGGCTGCTTAAAATTTACGGGTTTTCCGTCTCTGTGATCAGATAGCTCCGGTTCTGCGTCGCCGCCTCGACCGGCTGGCCGTTCAGGTTTGCGCGCGCCAGGATGATCCATGGCCCCTTGCATTTCCCCGTCGCCCACACCTCGACCATACCGTCCCACACGCTGCGATACCGGTACGGCCTGCGCAAAGGCTCGACCATCTCCCCCGGCTGGTCTCCGGAATAATAGATCTCGACCTCCACGTCCGTCAGCAGGCCCGCCAGCTCCGGCACGACCTCGAACTCCCCGTCTGTATTCTGACGGCAGATGAGCGGAACATAGCTCATCATCAGCCGTTCGCCCGGCTGATAGCCGCGGGAAGCGTCCGGAGAGATGTAGAGCGTTGTATTCGACAGCCAGACGTTGGCGACGGCAAAGACATACTGCTCGTCCTGCCCGTCTCCGTCCAGATCGTAGAGAAACGGCGTGAGAAAGGGGATCTCTCCGCCCGGCCACGGCGTGACGGTCAGCGGCTCCGGCTCCTGCATCGTGACGGCCTCTTCATCGGGCTCCGCCGTCTGCGCCGGTGCCTGCACAGCCGTCTCCGGCTCCTGCCGCAGCGCAAGTCGAACGCCGCCCATGGCGCACAGCGCGCACAGCACGCAGACCGCAAGCGCCGCCGCGATCCGGCCCGCCGTGCGGACAGGCTTCCGCGCTGCCGCGCCGCCGCACCAGACGCAGCCGCCGCCCGGCGTTTTGCCGCCGCACAGGCCGCACAGGTGGACGGGCCTTTCGGGCGGGAGCTGCCGCAGCAGCGCGTCGATGTTCGCGTAGCGCTGCGCGGCGTTCGTATTCGTACAGCGGCGGACGATGCGGCCCAGACGGCCCTCCGCCAGACGCACGGCCGGGTGCTCACCCGTCAGCGCGACGTTCAGCAGAACGCCCAGCGCGAAAATATCCGCGCGCACGTCGCAGCGGGCGAAGCCAAACTGCTCCGGCGCGGCATAGCCCGCCGTGCCGAGCAGGCGCGTGTTCGTGTCGGGCGTACCCATCACGGGCGCAGCCGCGTCCAGATCCAGCAGCACAACGCGGCCCTGCTGCGTCAGCATGACGTTCTCCGGCTTCACGTCACGGTGGACAAAGCCGAGGCTGTGAAGCGTCTGCAATCCAAGGCAGATCTCCCGCGTGACGGCGGCGGCCTGCGCTTCGCTTAAAAGCGTCCGGCGCAGAAGATCCGACAGGAGCGTCCCGTCAACATACTCTTCCTCGCTGATCGTATCGCCGTTCGCGTCATAGCAGGCATAGACCCGGGCCAGCTGCGGCGCTTCGCTTTCAGCAAGCGCGCGGCAGGGCACGTCTGTGCCCGCGTACCGGCGCAGGATGCGCCGCTCGCCCTCCGGCGTCTCGGCCAGCCAGAGCGTATTCTCTTTTTTTCCAAGGCTCCGCACCAGCCGAAGTCCGCTTTTTTGCGCGATATCCTGAAACGTGACCATTGATTCTCCCCAAAAATGTGGTATGATAGATAAAATTATAGCGATAAAATTATAGTTCTCTGGAGGATAAAATGCAAGCGAAATCGACATCCGAACTGGAGCAGGAGCTTTCCGGCTGCGCCGATCTGCGCGGATATCTGAAGCGGAACGATCCGGCCCTGCACGCGCCGGAGCTGCCGGAGCTGCTGCAGCGGGCGCTTGAAAAGAGCGGACTGAACCGGGCCGAGGCGCTGCGCCGCAGCAACCTGAATCTCGTCTACGGCTACCAGATCTTTTCGGGCAAGCGCCGTCCGAGCCGCGACACGCTGCTCTGCCTGTGCTTCGGACTCGGCCTCTGCGCGGACGAGACGCAGAATCTCCTGCTGCACGCGGGCTACGCGCAGCTCTATATCCGGGACCCGCGCGACAGCATCCTGTTCTTCGCGCTCAACAACGGCCTGAGCCTCCTGGCCTGCAACCAGCAGCTCGACGTGCACGGCGAAGCCTCACTGAGCTGACGCGCACGCATGCGCGCATCCGGACTTGTCTGATGAATATGCAAAAACGGCACGACCGCGCGGTCATGCCGTTTTTTATTCTATGCTCCGGGCAGATTATTTCATCTGCGCAATATCGCAGACGATCTCGATGCATTTGTCCACGCCGAGCGTACCGCTGTCGAGGCAGACATCGTAATTCTCGGCCTCGCCCCAGTTGCGGTTGGTGTAATGCTTGTAATAGACCTTGCGCTTGCTGTCCTTCTCCTGCAGGCGCTTTTCCATGGGCTTGCTCGTCTCGCCGTAGCGCTCACGCACACGGGCGGCGCGGTGGGCCATGTCGGAATGGACAAAAATGTGCAGGCAGTCCGGCTGATCCTTCAGGATGAAGTCGGCGCAGCGGCCGACGATGACGCACGGGCCCTTGCTGGCAAGATCGCGGATGACGTTCGTCTGGCAGATATAGAGCTTATCCGACACGGACATGGTGTCGACCAGGCCCATCGGGTGCGAGGAGACGGCAATATTAAACAGGAAGCTGCTGGTGACGGAGGCGTACTCGCCGATCTCCTCGATAAACTCATGCGAGAAGCCGCTTTCCTTGGCGACCTTGTCGACCAGCTCCTTGTCGTAATAGGGGATGCCGAGCTTCTCGGCCACCGCCTTGCCGATGCTTCGTCCGCCGCTGCCAAACTGGCGGCTGATGGTGATGACCTTATTTGTCATAGGAACTCCCCCTTTATTTTGGTGAGTTCATTATACACCAAAACGGGCGCGTTGACAAATAAAAATTTTCGTGCGAAGGCAATCCTCGCCGTAAAAGCCTTTCCTTGCCGCGCTCCGCGCGGTAAGGGGGGTGGCATTTGCGCAAGCAAATGCCGGAGAGGATGGGTCCCGCATTTCAGAGTGCTCCGAAATTTGCGGCGTTCGAATCCCATCAGTCAGCTTCCCTTGCGCCCAAGGGAAGCCTTTTGGGCGCTCCCGCGCCAGTACATCGCCTTACAGATACGGCCGCATGTCTTTTACCAGCTGATCCTCCAGCCGGATGAGCGACTGGGCGAGGCCGAGGGCGTCTTCGTCCGCCGTGGGGTACTGGTTGCAGTAGCGGGCGAGCGACTTGATGCCCATGGAGCAGCCGGTCGAGATGAGATCGGCGGTCGTCGCGTCTCCGGGCTTCATGGAAAGCATCGCCTGCGTTTTCAGATACGACATAGCGCGCGCTGCCGGGTCTGCCCGCTTCGGCTCCTTGCCCTGGCGGCGCAGCCGGTCCCCGGCCTGCGCGGCAAGCTGCTCGTGCTGGCGCTTGCTGTCAAGCAGGCGCTTTTGCAGCGGGCCCTCCGCGCTGTTTTTCAGCACGTCCTCCAGCGAGCGGATGGCCATATCCGTCCCCGCCGCGCACTCCGACAACAGATGCAGGGTATCTTCGTTCATATGCATCTCCTCCTTCTGCAAGTATTGTGTTCCAAAACAGAAAAAAGTATGATATAATACAGAAAAAGGAGGCGCTGCTATGCGTATGGAACGAACCGTCCGCGAAATCGCGAGTGATTACGCCGTGCTGGAAAACGAATCCGGCGGCACAACCGAGGTCGCGCTGGCGCTGCTGCCGGACGGCATTGCCGAGGGCACAGTGCTGATTTTTGAAAATTTTGAATACCGCATCAAGGAGGACATGCCATGATCCGTCATATCGTCATGTGGAAATTCCGCGAGGGAGAAGCGGAAAACCGTGAAAAATTCCTGTCCGGCCTGCAGGCGCTGGACGGCGTGATCCCGGAGATCCGCCATATGGAGATCCACCGCAGCTGCAAGCCCGGCAATCCCTACGACGCCTGCCTGATCGCCGATTTTGACGATCTGGACGCGCTGTCCCGCTATAAAAACGACCCGCGCCACGTCGCGGTGTCCACGCTCTGCAAATCCATCCGCGAATCGCGCGGCGCGATCGACTACGAGCTGTAAGGCCGGGAGCCCGGCGTACGCATTCAGGAGGAAGCTTCATGAAAACCGAACATATCCAGAAGCAGCTGGACTTTTTTGTCCGCGACAAGACGCACCACGCCTACCGCAGGCCCGCGGAGGACGCGCACGCGCTCGCAGAGACGTTTGCGGCGCAGGGGCTTGACGATATGCAGCGCTCCGTCGCGCGGCTGCGGTACGTGCTTGAAAAAGAGACGCCCGTCGTCTTCCCGGACGAGCGCATCACGCTGCTGCGCACCGTGCGCACCATCCCGGAGCTCCACACCGAGGAAGAGGACCGGCAGCTGCACGAGACGCATGCGTTCCATGAAAACGGCCGCGTGTTCAACATGTGCCCGGATTACGGCATGCTGATGGCGGACGGCTTTACGAAAAAGGCCGAAGCAATCCGCGCGCAGCTGGCTCAGGCGGAAACGGCAGAGCAGAAGGAATTTCTGCAGGCCATGCTGGACGTGCTTTCCATCGTAACGGACTTTGCCGCGCGCTACCGCGAGGAGGCCCTGCGCGCGGGCAACCGGACCGTCGCGGACACGCTTTCCAAAATCCCCGCCAACGCGCCCGAAACGCTTCTCGAGGCGCTGCAGTTCCTGCGCCTGCTGCACTACGCCATGTGGTGCAACGGCAACTATCACAACACCATCGGCCGCATCGACCAGTTCCTCTACCCCTACTACCGGCACGATCTGGACACGGGTCTTCTGACGAAGGACGAGGCGCTTGAGCAGCTGGAGGAGTTTTTCATCTCCTGCAACCGTGACAGCGACCTCTATATCGGCATCCAGCAGGGCGACAACGGCCAGACGATCGTGCTGGGCGGTTCAAACGAGGACGGCTCCGACGCCTATAACGAGCTGTCGGAGCTGTGCCTCATCGCCAGCCGCGACCTGTGCCTCATTGACCCGAAGGTCAATCTGCGCGTACACAAAAACACACCGCTGTCCGTCTACGAGCTTGCCACGACGCTCACGCAGAAGGGGCTCGGTTTCCCGCAGTATACGAACGACGAGATTGTCATCCCCGCGCTGCTGCGCTGGGGCTATGAAAAGAAGGATGCGTATAACTACACGCTGGCCGCCTGCTGGGAGATTCTTGTGACGGGGTATATGGATCTTGTCAACTGGGACAGCCTGAATTTCCTCAAGACCGTGCAGGACGCCTGCGAGCGTCTGCCGGAATGTAAGACATATGAGGACTTCGCCGCGCTTGTGAAGCAGAACATTGAGGCGCAGGCGGAAGCGCTCATGGCGGAGACGAAGAATGTATACAAGGAGCCGTCTCCCCTTGTCAGCCTCATGTGCCCGGACTGCCTCGAGAAGATGCGCGATATCTCGAAGCCCGGCAAGTACAATAACTACGGCTTCCACGGCGACGGCCTTGCAACAGCCGCCGATTCCATGGCCGCCGTGCGCAAATACGTCTACGAGGAGAAGACCTTCACGCCCGAGAACATGCTCGACATGCTGCATGCCGATTTCAAGGGCTATGAGCGCGAGCAGAACATGCTCCGCTATGAGGGCCCGAAGTTCGGCAACGACGATGATTCCGTTGATTCCATCGCCGTGCAGCTGCTCGACTGGTACGCCGACGCGCTGGAGGGAAAGAAGAACGACCGCGGCGGCTGCTTCCGCGCGGGCACGGCCTCGGCCATGTATTACATCTGGCATTCGAAGGACGCGCCTGCCTCGCCCGACGGCCGCAGCGCGCACGAGGCGCTGCCCTGCAACTACTCCCCTTCCCTCTTCGCCCGCTGCGAAGGGCCGGTCTCCATCATCAAATCCTTTGCAAAGCCCCATCTGACGCGCGTGGCAAACGGCGGCCCGCTGACCATCGAGCTGTCCGACACCATGTTCCGCAATGAGGATGCCATCCGCAAATGCGCCATGTTCGTCAAGAGCTTCATGGACATGGGCGGGCACCAGATGCAGATCAACGCCGTCAACCGCGACCGTCTTCTCGACGCGCAGAAGCACCCGGAAAATTACCGCAATCTCATCGTGCGCGTCTGGGGCTGGAGCGGCTACTTTGTCGAGCTGAACGAGGTCTATCAGAACCACATCATCAAGCGCTCGGAAATGAGCCTGTAACATCGTAAGAAAGGAAAAAAACACTATGCTGGAAGCACTGAAAGAACAGGTATTAAAGGCCAATCTGGCCCTGCCGAAGCACGATCTTGTCACCTTCACCTGGGGCAACGTCTCCGCCATCGACCGCGAAAGCGGCCTGATCGCCATCAAGCCCTCGGGCGTGGAATATGACGAAATGACCGCCGACGATATCGTGCTCGTAAGCCTGGAAACAGGCGAGCGCGTCGAGGGCCGTCTCAAGCCCTCGTCCGACACGCCGACGCACGTCGAGCTGTACCGGGCCTTCCCGTCCATCGGCGGCATCGTCCACACGCACAGCCGCTGGGCAACCAGCTTTGCGCAGGCAGGCGCCGGCATCGACGCCATGGGCACCACGCAGGGCGATTATTTCTACGGCCAGATTCCCTGCACCCGCAGCATGACCCCGGAGGAGATCAAGGACGCCTACGAAAAGAACACAGGCCTCGTCATCATCGAGGAGTTCAAGCGCCGCGGGATCGACCCGGCGCACATCCCCGCCGTGCTCGTCCACAACCACGGCCCGTTCACCTGGGGCAAGGACGCGGACGAGGCAGTCTATCACGCGGTCGTGCTCGAAGAGGTCGCGTTCATGAACTTCCACGCCAAAATGCTGAACCCCGCCGCTGGCCCCATGCCGCAGGTGCTGCTCGACAAGCACTATCTGCGCAAGCACGGCGCAAACGCCTATTATGGACAGGGCTGAGGCGCAGGCGGCGCTGCAGGCCTGCATCGCCGACGAGAATACTTATCAGTTCACACACTTCTCCCACCGCGATGCGTGGGAGCTTGGCCACGCGCTGGTGGACGCCTGCGAGAAGATGGGCGCGCCGCTCGCCGTGGAGATTGAAGTGAACCATGTGATCGTCTTCCGCTATTTCCCGGACGGCACGGGCGCGTATCACGAGCAGTGGCTGCGGCGCAAGCGGAATCTGGTCAATCTGCTTGAAAAAAGCTCCCAGCGCGCGTATTACGAGCTGGAAGTCAACCACGAGGATCAGGAACGCGACTGGCGTCTGCCGCGCAGCGACTACGCCGCGTGCAGCGGCGCGTTTCCCATCCGCCTCCGGGGCGGAAGCGTTGTCGGCGTCGCCGCCGTCTCCGGCCTCCCCGACCCCGGCGACCAGACCGCCCTTTTAAACGGCCTGCGCACCTACTTCGCAGAGCACCAATAAAAGGATCCCCTTCCAGGGGCCGGTTCCCCCTGTCAGGGGGAAATGGCCCGTAGGACCAAAAGGGGTAGGGACGCTGGCGCGAAGCGCCTGAGAGGTCGCGGCAGACAGCGGCAAAAAACGAAAGTCTTTCGGCGAATTCGCACCGCGCTCTGTAGGGGCCGACGACTCTGCCGGCCCAAAAAGGTTGCGAATTCGCTGAAGATTTCCGAGAAATCGGTACATCCTGCCGGGCGGACAGAGGCGTCCGCCCCTACAATGGCAAGCGGCATAGCGGATATATGACGCGCAAAGGCCGGAACCGTCGGGTTCCGGCCTTTTGCTGTGCCTGCAAATCAGGAATCTGATTCCGGCTCTGTGTAGTTGGGGTTATAGTTGATGAGAATGCCGACGTCCTGCAGCTGCTTGACCTCGTCGGCATCCACGGGATTGTCCCAGAGGTTCATCCGGACGAGCATCACGCACGACTCCATCTTCGCGATCGACTTGATCCGGTTATAGTCGGCGTTGATGAAGTTGACGGCAAGATTGCCCTCCAGCCCGGCGAAGCTTTCGATCTGGTTGTGGCTGATATCGACGTGCCAGAGCGGCGTGTCCGCGTCAAACTGCGGCAGCTCCGCGATCTGGTTGCTGCTCACATTGAGGTCGACCAGCTGCTTGAAGCCGGACACGACGGAAATATCGGCAATGCTGTTGCTGCTGAGGTCGAGCGTTTCAAGCGCCGTGCAGCCCGCCAGCGCGGAGATGTCCGTGATCTGGTTGCCGGACAGGACGAGCGTTTTGAGCTTCGTGTGGTCAGCAAGGCCCGCGATGCGCGTGATGGCGCATTGACCGGCGCGGAGCGTTTCGAGCTCCGTGCAGTTTTTGAGATTGCTGAGCGAGGTGATGGGGTTGTTGGTCAGATCCAGCTCCTTCAGCGCGAGAAGCGCCGAAAGCGCCGTGAGGTCCGAGATGGTGTTGTTCGACAGATCGAGCGTTTCGAGCTTTTGCAGGCTGATGAGCGCGTCAATCTCCGCCACGGCGCAGCCGGACAGATTCAGACTCGTCAGCTCCGGCAGCGTCACGATGGTGTTCATCGCCTCAGTCGAGAGCGTGCAGCCGGACAGATCGAGCGACCGCAGCGTCGGCAGCTGGGACAGGACGGACAGGTCGAGCCCCGTGCCGTGGTGCAGAGACAGCGAGCGCAGGCCGGAGAAGTACGAAAGATCCTCCAGGGAGGCGACGGTATCGGGAAGATCAAGCTCCTCGACGGCCCAGAGCTCGTCGGACATGATGGCGCTGCCCGCCGTCTTGCCGAGCAGCTCGCGCACATAGGCGTCAAGACCGGCGTCGGAAAGCTTGACCTCTTCCACGACATTGCCGACGGTGTAGCCCGCGTAGGCCGCGTCGCTCACAAGGCCGTTTTCCGCCACGCTCAGCGCGACGATCTTGCTTTCGCCGGCTTCCAGAGAGATGGGGCCGGTATAGAGATCCTGCTCCGAGGCCGGGAAGTCGCTGTTGCACACGGCGTAGACCGTGCCGGACGTGCTGGTGACAGTCACATCGATATATTCGGAGTAGCTGCCGCTTTCCGGCTCAATGACGGGCGCGGCGGGCCGCAGCGCGTCAATCTGCGCCCGGACGGCGTCGTTCGTGATGCGGCCAAGCATCGTCTCCGCGTCAAGCAGCTTGTCCTGCTCCACATACGTCTCAGACAGCGCGATGTACAGAGAGGCCGAGTCCGGGATCTGCGTGATGGCGCTGACAAGCGTGTATTCCGCCTTTGTATAGTTGCCGCTTTTTTTATAGGCGTCCGCCAGCCGGATGGCAAGCTCTGCGTCCTTCGGCGCGAAGCGCATGGCCGCCTTGTAGAACGCAACGGCGCGGGAATAGCGCCCGGCCTCATAAAAGTGCCCGCCCCAGTAGACGAAGATGCTTTCGGTCACATCGCGCCGCGCGATCAGGAAAAAGCAGCACGCGCCGATGATAAGGGCAAGGATCAGGACGATCGGGAGGATGATTTTCAAAGCATGCTTCATATATAAGCTCCAATCCGTATGCAGCAGAAATTTCGAATATTCCTGTATATTATACGTCCCAACGGAATTTGTGTCAAGATTTGCGATTATGTCAATCAGAATACCGGCCTCCAATGCAGCATAGACTTGTCCGAAAGGAAGGTGCCTGAAATGTCGGTGATCGCAAAGGCGGGGCTTCTGGCGCTGGCAGCGGTTTTGCTGCTGCCGGCGGCGCAGACGGGACAGGCTGCGGAGGAAGCGCCCTTTATTGTAGTTGTGCAGAGTCAGCCGGACACGCCGGAGCGGACGCTCCGCGTCCTGCGGGACGGAAGCGTGGAGGAAACCGCGCTGGATACGTATCTGACGCAGGTCGTGCTGTCGGAAATGCCCGCTTCGTTTGCGCCGGAGGCGCTCAAGGCGCAGGCCGTGGCCGCGCGCACGTTTGCCTGCCGGCAGATGGCAGGCGGCAAGCATGAAAACGCGGATGTCTGCGCGCAGAGCGCCTGCTGTCAGGCCTGCCGGACAGTCGAAGATCTGCGCGCGCGGTATGAAGACAGCTTCGAGACCGCGTGGGACAAGGCGTTTGCCGCCGTACAGGAAACAAAGGACGAGGTGCTGACGTACGAGGGCGCGCTGATCGATGCGGTCTATTTTTCCTGCTCCGGCGGCTCAACAGAGGACGCGGCCGCCGTCTGGGGGACGGACGTGCCGTATCTGCGGGCGGTCGAAAGCCCCGGCGAACAGGATGCGGCCAGATACGAAAGCCGTGTCTGCGTGACGGCGGAGACGTTTGCCGAAACGCTCCGCGCGCTCGATGCGTCCGTGCGGCTCTCGGGCGATCCCGGCGGCTGGGTGCAGTCCGTCACGCGCACGGCGGGCGGCGGCGTCGATACGCTCACCGCAGGCGGCAGGCCGTTTTCCGGCACGCAGCTGCGAAAGGCGTTTGGCCTGAACTCCACGCGCTTTACGCTTCTGTATGAGGACGGCGCGTTCAGCTTCGACGTGCTCGGCTACGGCCACCGCGTCGGCATGAGCCAATACGGCGCAGACGCCATCGCCCGCCTCGGCTTTGACTATAAGACCATCCTGCGGTTCTATTACCGCGGCGCGGAAATTACGACGCTTGGTGTTTGACAGGATGCAGCTCTTCTGCATAAATCTGCGGCGAATTCGCCGCATTTTTCGGGCGGAAGAGTCCGCCCCTACGGGATGCGTGAAAGATCAACAGTCCCGAACTGACGACATTGCCGGAAGAGGAGATTGTGCTATACTGAAGAAAAAAGGGGGTGCAGCCGTGAAAAAGCTCCGGTACGACCCAAAATCGATCCGGTCCGGGCTGACGCTTGTGACGCTTCTGTGCTGGATTCTGCCGATCATCATCATCGTGACGATGTTCAGCGTACTGGTCAACTATTATAATGACCGCAATCTCGAACAGGCGATGGAGCTCGGCATGGAAAACGCCATGCATCAGGTCGAGCTGCGGCTGCTGTCTGTAATCGAGGATTCCAAGGCTGTCTCCTACGACGGCATCGTCCGTCAGAGCTACAGCGAGGCAAGCGGGCTTGTCTATAAAGACGTGACGGAATATCTGACGCAGAAATTCACGCGCAACGCCAATTACCGCTGTGTGTTCATCTCCTCCGCGTCCGGCGACGAGCCTGTCCACGCCTATGCCGCCGCGCCGGGTACGGCAAAGCTCAATCTGCTGCGCTATTACAGGGATTCGGTCTACCCGGAGGTCAGGGCGCTTCTGGAAAGCGTGGACACGGGCATTTACTTTCTGACCGTCGACGAAGAGATCTACATGGTGCGCAATCTGCTCGACCATGATTTTACGCCCTACGCCATGCTGGTGCTGGGGCTTGAAAAGAGCGAGGTGTTCCAGTCGCTCTACGGCATCGCGAACATGTCGATCACCGGCGTGCGCATCGACGGCGTCGAGCTGCCCGTCGCTGCGGCGGAGGCGCATGACGCGGGCGACGAACTGTGTCTGCGCGCATACGCGAAGAAAGACGGGCGGCTCTTCTTTGAGGTCGAGCACGACGGGGAAATGACGCCGGACGGCTGGGCACGCATTCAGGATTCGCTGCAAAGTCCGGCGGCGCCCGTCTTCGTCTCACAGCTGACCTCCGAGGCGATGATCGAGCAGTTTGTAACGACCGAAATGACGGCGCTGGCCGCGCCCGTCGTGCCGACCGGGGGCAATTCGCTGTACCAGTCCGCCGCGCAGATGAACGCGGCGGTCACAAAATATGTCGGGGCCGTGCAGGACGCGCTGTCCGGCGCGGCCATGATCCGAAGCGCAAGGCCGGATATCGTCTTCACCGACATCCGCATGCCCGATCAGGACGGGCTGACGATGCTTGCCGGACTCAAGAGCGAGTTTCCTGACATGCAGATCGCCGTCCTGACCGGCTATCGCGATTTTCCCTACGCGCAGGAGGCCATCCGCCTCGGCGTATGCCGGTATCTGCTCAAGCCGTCGAAGATGGACGAGCTGCACGAGGCGCTGGCGCGAGAGCACCCTAAAAGGCTCCCCTTGAAAGGGGAGCCTTGGGGCGGGGGGGATTGGCGAAATTCCACAATTCCGCAGATCTGGTGCGGGTTTTCTTTTTGCACTATTACTTCTTTACATTAGCGCATCAGTATGGTAAATTATTAGCACGATAAACAAACCGACACCCGAGCTTAAAATTTTCAGGAGGAACAAAAAATGAAAAAGATGATCGCTCTTCTGCTGGCCGCTCTCATGGTTCTGTCCATGGCCGCCTGCGCATCCAAGCCCGCCGCATCCACCGAAACCCCCGCAGCCAGCGAACCCGCCGCTGCCGCCGAGTCCGATCTGGCCTATGTCCAGGACAAGGGCACGCTCGTCATCGGCATCACCGATTTTGCCCCGATGGACTATCAGGACGAATCCGGCGAATGGGTCGGCTTTGACGCCGACATGGCCAAGGCCTTTGCCGAGTCCCTTGGCGTCAAGGCGGAATTCGTCGAGATCGTGTGGGACAACAAGGTGCTCGAGCTCGACAGCAAGACCATCGACTGCGTCTGGAACGGCATGACGCTCACAGCCGAGGTCACGAGCGCGATGGAGTGCTCCAACGCCTACTGCAACAACGCGCAGGTCGTCATCGTCCCGGCTGACAAGGCCGCCGATTACCAGACCGTTGAATCCGTCAAGGATCTGACCTTCGCCGCAGAAGCCGGCTCTGCCGGTGAGACGGAGCTGAACGCCCTCGGCTACAACGTCACGCCTGTCTCCGCACAGTCCGACGCGCTGATGGAGGTCGCCGCCGGGACATCCGACGCCGCCGTCATCGACTCCCTCATGGCCGCCGCCATGGTCGGCGAGGGCACGGGCTACGCGAACCTCACCTACACCTGCGGCCTCAACTCCGAGGAATACGGCGTCGGCTTCCGCAAGGGCTCCGACCTGGCGCAGAAGCTGAACGATTTCTTCAAGGCCAGCTACGCCGACGGCTCCATGATCGAAACGGCCGAGACCTATGGCGTGCAGGCTGCTGTGATTGAACAGTAAGCATTGACAAACAACCGGTTTTCCGGTAAGATCATACACGGATTTCCCTGGCGCGGGCGCCGGGGAAATCGCCGTGTCCAGACTAAAGACAGGCGGTAGCAAACCATGACGACTTTTTCTGAGCAGTTCCCCATCGTATTTCAGGCGCTGAATATTGGCTTCCTGCAGACGCTGAAGCTGTTTTTTGTGACGCTCATCGGCGCGATCCCGCTGGGCCTGATTATCTCCTTCGGCTCCATGAGCAACTGGGCGCCGCTCAGCTTTTTGCGCCCGCTTCTCAAAAATCTGCCGAAAAACGCGAAGCTCACGTGGTGGCAGCGGTTCCAGGTCTGGAGCTATGTCGACTTCAAGCCCATCCGTATTCTTGTGCGCTTTATCATCTGGGTCGTGCGCGGCACGCCGCTGATGCTGCAGCTGCTGGTGTTTTACTACTTCCCCGGTCTTGTGCTCGGCAAAAATATCTGGGGCAGCGGCGAGGCCGGACGCTTCCTCGCGTCCTCCATCGCGTTTATCTTCAACTATGCGTGCTATTTCTCCGAGATCTTCCGCGGCGGCATCCAGGGCGTGCCCAAGGGCCAGCAGGAGGCCGGGCAGGTGCTCGGCATGACGAACCGGCAGATCTTCTTCAAGGTCACGCTTTTACAGATGGTCAAGCGCATCGTGCCGCCCATGTCCAACGAGGTCATCACGCTGGTCAAGGACACGTCGC
>CADBOK010000211.1 GCA_902796245.1 Oscillospiraceae bacterium
GGTGGAAGTTCGTGATGAGCGCATCCATGGCCTTGAATTTGTAGCCGGGATAGATGAAGATATCCGTCCAGGCGGAAGATTCATGGAAATAGCCGTTTTCGTCCGCCAGAGACTCAAGCGTGCGGCAGGAGGTCGTGCCAACGCAGACGATCCGTCCGCCTGCGCGCTTTGTTTCGTTGATGATGTCCGCAGTTTCCTGAGAGATCATGCAGAACTCAGAGTGCATATGGTGCTCCGTAATTTCCTCGGCCTTGACGGGACGGAACGTGCCGAGTCCGACGTGCAGCGTAATATACGCCTCTTTGACGCCCTTGGCGGCAAGCTTGTCCAGAAGCTCCTGCGTAAAATGAAGACCTGCTGTCGGTGCGGCGGCAGAGCCGTTGATTTTGGAATAGACGGTCTGATAGCGCTCACCGTCCTGCAGTTCTTCCTTGATGTACGGCGGAAGCGGCATCTTGCCCAGCCGTTCGAGCACCTCGAGGAAGATTCCTTCATAGTGGAACTGCACAAGCTTGTTGCCGTCGTCCCTCTCCCCTGCTACGGTTGCTGTCAGCTCGCCGTCTCCGAAGGACAGTTCGGTTCCCGTATGCGTCTTGCGGCCCGGCTTCGTGAGGCATTCCCAGACGCCGTTTCCCTGGTCCTTGAGCAGCAGCACCTCAACCGCGCCGCCGGTCGGGACACGGTGCCCGAGAAGGCGCGCAGGAAGCACGCGGGAATTATTCATCACCAGACAGTCGCCTGGCCGCAAAAGCTCAACAAGATCGTAAAAATGCCGGTGCGTGATCTCGCCGGTTTTCCGGTCAAGCGTCATAAGCCGGGAGGCGTCGCGCCGCTCCAGCGGTGTCTGCGCGATCAGCTCTTCCGGCAGATCGTAATAAAAATCATGTGTTTTCAACAAATACAGCCCTTTCCGACACGCTGATTTTTTCCGCGATTCACATTGACAGGCCAGAATGAATATGATATGATGAGGCCGCTGGGATTCGTGGACATTTGTTCATGCTGCAAGAACAATCATTTCTTGTACAGATCAAATGTATTATAGTACATTCCAAAGTGACATGCAACCGGAACTTTCCGGTGAGTTTGAGGATTGGAGCTTTCATCATGGAAAAATTCAGAGTCGGTATCATTGGTGCAACGGGTATGGTCGGGCAGCGGTTCATTCTGCTGACAGCAAATCATCCGTGGTTCACGCCTGTCGTGCTGGCAGCCAGCGCGCACAGCGCAGGCAAGACCTACGCGCAGGCGATCGGCGATAAATGGCACATGGCGGAGCCGATCCCCGAAAGCGTCAAATCCATGGTCGTTATGGATGCCGAGGCGGATGCGGAGGAGATCGCAAAGCAGGTCGATTTCGTTTTCTGCGCTGTCAACATGAAAAAAGACGAGATCAAGGCGCTCGAAGAAACATACGCGAAGCTTGAATGCCCGGTCGTCTCCAATAACTCCGCCCACCGCCATACGCCTGATGTGCCGATGGTCGTGCCGGAGATCAACGCGGATCACATCCGCATCATCGATGCTCAGCGCAGACGGCTCGGCACGAAGCGCGGCTTTATTGCCGTCAAGTCCAATTGCAGCCTGCAGAGCTATGTGCCGGCCCTTCACCCGCTGATGAAATACGGCATTGAGAAGGCGCTGGTCTGCACGTATCAGGCAATTTCCGGCGCCGGCAAGACGTTCGAAACTTGGCCGGAGATGATCGACAATGTAATCCCCTACATCGGCGGGGAGGAAGAAAAGTCCGAACAGGAGCCGATGAAGCTCTGGGGCCATATCGAAGGCGATAAAATTGTCAACGCGGCAGAGCCCAACATCACCGCGCAGTGCCTGCGCGTGCCGGTGTCAGATGGTCATATGGCGGCATGCTTCGTCTCATTCAAGGGTGAGAAGCCGTCGATCGAGCAGATCAAGGCCGACTGGGCAGGGTTCTCCGGCCGTGCGCAGGAATTGGAGCTGCCGTCGGCTCCGAAGCAGTTTTTGCATTACTTCGAGGAAGCCGACCGTCCGCAGACGAAGCTCGACCGCATGCTGGAGGGTGGCATGGCCGTCTCTATCGGCCGTCTGCGTCCCGATACGCAGTATGATTACAAGTTTGTCTGCCTGTCTCATAATACCCTGCGCGGAGCTGCCGGCGGCGCGGTTTTGCTGGCGGAGCTGCTTTGCGCGGAAGGATATATCACAAAGAAATGATCCCGAAGGGAGCGATTCTTTGAAAAAGCCCGTTTTTGAAGGTGTCGCGACTGCGCTCGTTACGCCGTTCAAGCAGGGTACGCTCGATTTTGCCGTCATGAATCAGCTGCTGGATCTCCAGCTTGCCGCAGGCGTCGACGCGGTCGTCGTCTGCGGAACGACCGGAGAGGCCTCTACCATGACGGACAACGAAAAGCTTGCGCTGATTGCGCACACAGTCAAATATTGCGCCGGACGATGCAGAGTCATCGCCGGAACCGGTACAAATGACACGGCTCACACCTTGCAGTTGAGCCGTGTCGCTGCGTCAATGGGTGTGGACGCAGTTCTGCTGGTGACGCCCTATTACAACAAGTGTACGCAGGCAGGACTGATCGCGCATTATACGGCAGCCGCCGACACCGTCCCCTGCCCCGTGATCGTCTACAACGTGCCGAGCCGCACGGGCGTAGATGTCTCGGTCGAGACATGCAGGGCGCTCTGCGCGCATCCGAACATCGGCGGGATCAAGGAGGCCAGCGGCAGCGTCCCCAAGGCCATGCGCATTCTGGACGCCTGCGCGGAGGAGCTTCCGCTCTGGAGCGGAAACGACGATCTGACCGTGCCGCTGATGGCGGTCGGTGCAAAGGGCGTGATCTCCGTTTTGTCAAATGTCCGGCCAAAGCTGACGCTGCAAATGGTCCGCGCCTGTCAGACAGGAGAGTTTGCACAGGCGGGACGTATGCAGACGGCTCTGATGGGACTTATAGACGCGCTTTTCTGCGAGGTCAATCCGATCCCGGTCAAACAGGCTCTGACGCTGGAGGGTGTTTCAGCGGGACTGCCGCGCCTGCCGCTGACGCCGCTGAGCGGCTCGCATCTGCCCGTCCTGGAACAGATGCTGTCCTCCATGCCGGAGCCATAAAGTACGCAGGTTCACCATAATATTTTAAAAAAATAATCCGCAAAAAGTTATTCACACTGTCAACAGATTTGTCAACACGCATATTTTCTACATAATTCGACAACTGTGCGCGTTTTTGTCATCATCTTACAGGCTCGAAAAACGAAGAACTTTCACGACATAGCGCGCGGATATTGTTGACATAACACTATTTATGCAGGAGTTTTTGCAAAACTGCCTGCGAAAATGCCCGGCAGTCTTTCATCGACTGTCGGGCATTTCTTCCGTTATTTGAGCGTCTCGCTGTGATTGAGAACGGGCACGCTGTAGAGGAACAAAACGTCCTGTGCATCAAACGTCAGCCAGCGGCCAAGCCGTTCCGGCTGCACATAGCGAATATCGACCAGCGTGATTTTTGCATAGGCGCTCACCAAAAGCGGCGCAAGGCTGCTGGCAAACGAATCGCGGAAGATCACAAGCTCGCGTTCCGTATCCACGTTGGGATTGGTGATCGTGAGAAGTGATTTGGAGCCGGAGAGAAACACGGAATACGGATCCTCCCCTTCCAGCGCGTCCAGATCGTAAACAGGTCCGGTGCTGCCTGTTTCGTAGTCATAGACGGTACAGCTGCGGAGCGTCTCGTTCGTCAGATAGCGGAGCGGATCCGGATCAAGCGGCAGAGCCGACTGCCCACAGTAAACGCCGTAGAACGGCGCTCCGGCCGTCACAGTGTCATATTGTGCAGACAGCTTGATGTCCATTGCCTCCGCCAGCCGCTCGGCCACAGGCAGAAGCGCCTCCTGCCGCCAGTGCAGATCGGTACGATAGTAGCTGTCCAGAGACAGCACGGGTGTCAGGTCGACCGGCTCGGCATAGGGCATATTCTCCTGCAGCAACGCAGAAAGGGCGCTGTAGTCGAGCGACGGATAGCCGTTCTGCGGTGCGAGAAACGCTCCCTTGTCCGGGATCATGGCTTCATAGATTTTTGTATCGGTTCCAGCCAGATAGGTTTCGTAAATCAGTTGAAAGCGCTCCGCGGCATGACAGACAGAGGCTTCATCCAGCGGATATTCCAACTTGGCGGCATAGCCGTCTGCAAGATAGATGCCATTGTTGTCCTTTTTCCGCAGCACGTCCAGAAGCACGGCGGCCTTGAGCCGCCGGAAGCCGTCGCGCAGCGGGAACTGATCGAGCGTGTATGATTCGAATTTCGTCATGAAATCGCCGTTCAGAACCGCTGCGGCCGTGAGATCCGGCTTCTGTGCCAGCTTTCGTCTTTCGCTCTGCGAGACGGCGCTGTCCGGCTTCAGAAAACTCCATATCAGAAACCCAAGCAGAAAAACTGATGTCAGGCAGATAACGGCGAGGTTTTTTCGTTTTTCCATGGGGCTTCCCTCCTAAAATCGGAAATACAGGAACGGGTTAAACGATCCGTCGACCAGAAACGCTGTGCAGACGGCCAGAAGCGCAGTCAATCCGACCGGTTCCAGAACGGCAAGTATCGATTTTCCCGTGCTGCCGTGCTGCAGCGCCGCATACAGGTTTTTCGGCAGCGGCGTTGCGCCTGCTGCGGCGAGCAGGAGCAGCACGGCGCAGCTGCGAAGCTCGTACAGGCTTTCCGCGCTGACGAGCGGCAGACCTCCGCCGCCGAACATGGCCCGAACGGACTGCGCGGCGTCCTGCACGCCGGAAGCGTCAAACAGCACAAAGCCGAGCGTCACGAACAGCAGCACATAGACGTGGTTCAGCACGCGCAGCTTTTGAAGCCCGCGCAGCAAAAACAGCTTTTCAGCCGTCAGAAGGACAGCGTATAACAGGCCCCACAGGACAAAATTCCACGCCGCACCGTGCCACAGACCGGTCGCGAGCCACACAAGCAGGATGTTCAGCAGCTGCCGGGCGCTCCCCTTCCGGTTCCCACCCAGCGGAATATAGAGGTAATCTCGGAACCATGAGCCAAGCGAGATGTGCCAGCGCCGCCAGAATTCCGTGATGCTGCCGGAGAGATAGGGATACCGAAAGTTTTCCGGGAAACGAAACCCGAAGATCCGGCCAAGGCCGATAGCCATGTCGCTGTAGCCTGAAAAATCATAGTAGATTTGTAAAGTGAACGCAATCGCGCCCAGCCAGTAGTACAGGACCGACAGATCAGCGGACGCACGGAAGTCTGACACCAGCTCGCCGAGCAGATTGGCAAGCAGGATCTTTTTCGCAAGACCCAGAATGAAGCGCCGCGCACCGGATGCGGCCTCCGATACGCTGTGTTCGCGGGTTTTCAGCTGCACGGCAATATCCGAATACCGGACGATGGGCCCGGCGATAAGCTGCGGGAACATGGCGATATAGGCTGCCAGATCGATGAGATTCCGCTGCGCCGGGACGGTTCCGCGGTACACATCCACGGTATAGCTCAGAATCTGGAACGTATAGAAGCTGATGCCGACCGGCAGCGTCAGCCGCAGCAGCGGGACAGACAGCCCGGTCAGAGCGTTCAGGTTGGCGATCATGAAATCGGCATACTTGAAGTAAGCCAGCGTACCGAGGCTCAGGAAGACGGACGGCACAAGAAACAGCTTCGCCCGTTTCGTGCCGCGGAAGCGCTCAATAAGACGCCCAAAGACATAGCCCTGCAGGATGGAGCCGAGCATAACCGGCAGATAACGCGGCTCACCCCAGCCGTAAAACACAAGGCTTGAAAGGAGCAGCACGCTGTTTTTTGCCCGCCGGGGCGCGAGGAAATAGGAAATCAGAACAATGGGGAGAAAATAAAACAGGAACGGGACACTTGAAAACAGCATGGCAGCCCTTTCGATTTACATAAATTTATTATATTACACCACGATCGGTTCGTCGGTGATAACGACAGCGCCTGCATACGCGGCCTGCAGCTTGTCGCGGAAGGTGTTGACCAGATCCTCTGCGCCAAAGCAGGAGATCAGATAGCTGTCAATCGAGACGACGACCAGCTTGTCCGGGAAACCGCACATCCAATGCTTGGCCATGATATAATCCTTGATTTCCTTTGCCGCCTCATCCAGCTTCCCGGCGTCTTGCAGGTGCAGCGCGCCGCAGGTAAAGGTATTGCCGTTCATCATGTGGAACAGCGATGCGCCGTCGTCTGCCAGCGCCACAACGGACGCGGGGATGCTCAGCAGGTATTCAACGTCGGATGCGTTTTCAAGACCGACTGTTCCGGGCTTGCCGTCGGTCATATTGGCCTCGGAATAATCGCCGCCCGCAGCCGGGAATTTTTCGCCCTCGGAATAGCTTGCCCAGACGGTATTGAGAATGGTCAGTGCATCGGGAATTTCCGAAGCATCAGTCTTCGCGTCAGACTTTGCCGCGCAGGCGGTCAGAGAAAGCGCCGTCAGCGCAGCCAGCAAAATTGCAGTCAGTTTTTTCATGGTGGAACTCCTTTGAATTTGAAATTTGATTCATTCGGCGCAGCATTTCGCGCCTCAACCTACAGACGCATTTTTCCGCCGCAGGTTCTGCCAGTTTACACGATAGTTGTGAACATTTCGTGAATACTGCACATTCAGCGCATGGAAAGAACCCTGTTCCGGTTTTATTTTATTGATATCTGGCCTATGTTGGAAATCTAACAGCTTATTTCCGAAAAAGCGGGGATCATAACCACATCTTCATACTGGGAGGAAGTATTATGTCCGGTCTCAAGAATATTGAAAAATCCACGATCTTGACGCTCAAAGATGAGGTTGCTTACCAACCCGGTCAAGTCGTAAGCAAAACGATTGCGCAGAACGACGCGCTGAGCGTCACGCTCTTTGCCTTCGACAAGGGCGAGGAAATCAGCACCCACGAATCCGGCGGCGATGCATTCGTCACCTGTCTCGACGGCACCGGGCGCATCACCATCGACGGCGCGGCGTATGAGCTGCACGAGGGCGAGTCCATTGTCATGCCTGCACGCCACCCGCACGCAGTCTTCGGACAGGAGCAGTTCAAAATGCTTCTGGTCGTCGTATTCTGAATACAGCAGACCGGCGGCCGGGATTCCGGCCGCCAGTCTGGCGTCAGAAGGGTCTGGTCTCCAGATCCATAAAGTCGTGGATCACATCAAGGATGTGAATGGGTTCGAGCTGCTGATCGGTACAGAGCTTGGAAAGATGGGCGACACTGGAACGATTGTTGGAAAAGGGCGCAGTGATCGCGATCGTCGTCCAGCCGCTGTCAAGATGCTGCTGGCCCAGAATGCCATAGGCATAGATCATTCGCGCCGGGCCATGTGCCTCGTAGAGCACATATCGGTAAGCGCTTTCCGGGGCCTCACATGCCGGAGACGCCGAAAGCGCGTCAAGTCTGTCCCATTCTGCCGAAAGCCGGAACGCGGTCTGCAAAAGCGAAACGGCCTCCTGCGCCAGTCCCTGCGCCCGAGGGTGGAGCGTCTGGAGCTCTGCGAGCAGGGCGTCCGTGCTGAATATTCTGCAGGATTCCGTGTAATCCGGCCCGGAGATCAGCTGTGCCGGAGACATCGAGAGGCTTTTGGCAAGCTCTTCGATAGAGTCCGAGCGCAGGCATTTATCTCCCTTCAGATACTCCTGAAAGGTCGAGCGTGGAATGCCGAGTTCCCTTGAAAATTCCAACTTTGTTTTTCCTGCCGCTTTCATTTTGCGCTGCAATGTGGCTGCAATATTTTTCTCTATTTGCATATATAGAGGCACCTCCTCACTACAAAAGATAAGAAGGTGGATGCAGTCGGTAAATGCCGGGTTATCAGCAAAACTGCCAGCTTTCCGGCACAACAGAAAAACAGTGCCTGACCGGCACAAAAACATGCCGCGGAACAGGCTGAAACAGGTCGCGGCGCGTCAGAGATCGGCATGGGCAGGTTCCTCCTCTTCATGATTTTATGCGGTTCTGTTTTTGCAGATGCCGCTTTTATTTGGAAGAACCGCCGCGTTCCCGCATCGGAATCCCTCTCAAACGCAAAGCAGGAAGCATGTCCCCTCTCATTCCTTTGAAAGAAGATGCGAAAGGCCATGCTTCCTGTTCATTTTTGCGATTTGAAGAAGTCTGGATGCTCTCGGTTCACCCGCAGGATATCTCCCTTACTTCTTCATAGCCTCTTCAACTGCAACAGCCACAGCGACGGTTGCGCCGACCATGGGGTTGTTGCCCATGCCGAGGAAGCCCATCATCTCGACGTGTGCCGGGACGGAGGAGGAGCCCGCGAACTGTGCATCGGAGTGCATACGGCCCATGGTGTCGGTCATGCCGTAGGAAGCGGGGCCCGCGGCCATGTTGTCCGGATGCAGGGTACGGCCCGTGCCGCCGCCGGAAGCGACGGAGAAATACTTCTTGCCCATCTGGACGCATTCCTTCTTATAGGTGCCTGCGACCGGATGCTGGAAGCGGGTGGGGTTGGTAGAGTTACCGGTAATGGAAACGTCAACACCCTCCTTATGCATGATCGCAACGCCCTCGCGGACGTCATCCGCGCCGTAGCAGCGGACATTCGCGCGCTCACCGTCGGAGTACTTGGTCTCCTTGACGATGGTCAGCTCGTTGGTGAAGTAGTCAA
>CADBOK010000212.1 GCA_902796245.1 Oscillospiraceae bacterium
ATATCGCTGGGCGGGCTGAGTCCGATTGAGTATAGACATCATCTTGGCTTTGCTGCATAATCAGTCCAAGATTTTGTCTGCACCCCCAAGCGACGAGTCATCCACGGTAAAGGGTGAGGTTACACTGACGGTAGATTGTGATGTCGAGGCTTCTTATAAAATTGCGTGTTCCAGTGATAAAGTGTCTGTTGAAACGCTGTATGTGGATCGCCTGATGGAATTAGCTGACGGCGAAGTAAAGCTTGATGTGGCAGCCTCTGAGTATAAGCATAAAAATTATGAGGATGTTGCAGCCGCACTTAAAACGTTGGGCTTTACCAATATTAAATACGAAGTCCTGTATGATATTGTCTTGGGCTGGACAGATGACGGCGAAGTCGAGAGCGTGAGCATTGCTGACAAAACTGACTTCAATCGCGGAGATGTGTTCCCTGCTGATGCTGAAATTGTTATCACATACCATATGCCGGAAGACGATGATCCTTCCAACATTACTATGGCAAAAGGCTCCGATGCATATGATGGAATGAATTACGTTGATGTCGAGCAAGCGTTCAGAGATATGGGCTTTACCAATATCGAGCTTGGCGAAGTTACAACGGAAAGCACTTCTCACGCGGATGGCGAAGTGATGCTTGTTGAGATTGATGGTTGGTCATTCAATGCTGGAGATTCATTTAAGCCCGACAAAAAGGTTTATATCAAGTATTACCATGTTGAAGAGCCTGAGATTATTGAAAGTATTACTGCTGACAATAACAGCGACTTTGCTGCTATTTTGACCGCGGAGTATGTTGATCCTGAAAAGCAGGCAGCCTTTATTTCGGCGTATAAAGGAAAAGTGGTAGAATTTGACTGCATTGTTTTGAATCTGGAACAGAACGGAAGCTATAAAACGAGATATAATTATATCTTAGTGCCTGGTGAAGATGCGGATCATATTGGTGCCGCCCTGTTCTACCTTGAAGACATGGGTATGTTTGATTTTAAGTGGGATAATGCGACACGCCCGGAATACTTGACTGTCGGTTCAAAAATTAGGCTTCAGGCAGAGGTTGTAACAGGCGATGATTCGCTGTACATTTATCTAAAGCCCGTGTGTACTTGGGGAAGATAATGCTGCGCTAATCTGCGCACATTATCAGCACTCGTTAAAAGCCGCTGTAACTTTCATCCCGGCGGGGGATAGTTACAGCGGCTTTTTATTTTCAAGCTGTGCAAAGAAACTGATTTTTCAGATTGTATATGCACCTGCGAAGAAAATGAGGGATTTCAAAGGGAGCATCCCTTTGACGCTGGGTTTCCAATAGGGGCGCGAGCATCCCTGTTGGCACACGATTTTCCGTAGGAAAGTCTAGTGTGTTATACCTTTGATTCCGGCTGACGCGGGAAAGGGGTTGGCGGCGTACTCTGCGGTGCGGCAGAGTGTGGCAACAAACGCTTTTTCGCGGCAGTAGGACAGGCGGATTTTGTGGCGGGGGTTACGGCATAAACGCAGGATTTTTGAGAAGCAAAATCCGACTGGCCGGAAAAGGAAGCAGAGGTATATACAGCCCTCGTCCCGCCGCAGCGACACACTAAAACCACCACGGTAGCTCCAGCCAGAGGTTGTCCATCGCGGTATCTTCCAACGTCTTTGCGCGGCTCTCCCGCAGATTGAAATGAATTGCTGAGCCGATCATCGTATGCTCCACATCGTCTGTAAAGCCATAGCGGTACAGTAGATAGGCTTGTTCACGCTCGGAAAGCCTGTCCAGACCTTCGTACAGCTCACGCATGGTTTCTTTGTCCACATAAATCTGTTCCGGAGACTTGACGGTCGGATCGGCAATGGCTTCGATGCGCAGCAGTCGTTCCTCACCGGGAAGAATCTCATCCAACCGGATTTTCTGCAAGGCAAGTCCGTCTGTGGTGCTGGTCATTTTCTGCTCATATTGAGAGAAAACATCTCGTATCAGGTCGGTCATGGCGTTGCGGATGAACGGTGCGGCATAGGTCAGAAACTTAATCCCCTTGCTGCTGTCAAAGAGAGGGATGGCAGTCAGCAGACCGAGGCAGCCTTCCTGTTCCAGATCGCTGGTTTCTGTACTGAGATCGCTCTCTGCCAGATTGGATTTTAAATAAATCTCATTGGCGGTTTTGCGGATGAAACCCAGATTGTTTTTCAGAAGAAGGTCACGAGCCTCTGTGTCCCCTTTCTGCGCCAGCGCACAAAGCTGCTCATTATCCTGTTTCTTCATCATCCTTCTCCTGTGATGAGGCTTGCTCTAAGGTGGTCTGGAAAAAGCCTGTCAACGCCTGTCCAAGCGTATTAAGTGCATCCCGATTGACACCATCCAAGCCAGCCACACTGCCGATAATCAGATCAGATACCTGCTCCGGTGTAATGGTTGGATTTGTCATATCCTGTCCCTTTGCAACCTCTGTAAACATTTTTTTGGTTTGCTCTGCGGTCATCGACTGAATGGCAGCAAAGTCATTGCCGATTTCTTTTTTCACTTCCTTGATCGCCAGCATAAACTGATTTTCAATGGTGGCAAGGTCAGCTTGATAAACCGATGTTCTCAGATGTGCGATGTCCCGTGCAGTTTGTTCGCCTGCTTCTGTTTTTACCGTTTTCCGCGTTAGGCTGCTGATAGTCGTATATAGCTGGTTCTGCGCGGCATACCCGGCGGCAACCGTATCGTTGAAATACTGCTCTAATATGTAGGTCAGATCAAGAAAGCGAGGACTTTCCAGCAGGTAATTGACCACCTGAGCGTTTGCTTTTCCGGCATAGAGGTTTCTTGCCGCCTGTGCAGATAAGCCCAGCTCGTCAATGGCATAATTCTTTTTATCAGGGACATTGGTTATGCCTAAAAGAAAGTCAGTGGAGACATTAAAAGCTCTGGCAATACGGATGATATTCTCGTCTCCGAGCTTGTCCGTTTTTCCGGTCAGAAACCTACTGAGCAAACTGTCACCGCAGCCAATTTTCAGCGCAAGGTCTGTCTGAGATACCTTGTAGTATTTCATCAGATCGGCAATCCGATCCCGGACAGTACCGGGCAAAAAAGTGTTCGTCATAGCTTATGTCCCCCTTTCCTCTGTCGGCTTTTTGATATACTTCCCGCTTCGGATTCTGGCATCGGCGGGCTTCTCCGCATTCTCCGGGATAATCCAGCGGCTTCCTGCCCGCTGCGCGCCGGTGATGCGCCCCTCATTACAGAGGACGCTCACACGCCGGTGTGAGATACCCCATTTCTCTGCTGTTTCAAAGGTTGACAGGTATTTCATGCGCGTTCGACCTCCTCCCCAAAACTAACTTCATTATATTCAATAAGTGGAATAATATCAAGGTATATCTTGTGAATGATCGCCGTCCTGCGATTTTTGCATTTTTGCAAGAATTCAGGGCGGCTTTTTCTTTTTTTGCGGAAATGCCGGATTTTCCGGCTCATCCCGTTTTTCTCCGTATATTCAGGTGACAAGAGGAAATTGTCAAAAAAATTACGGAGGTATTTTGTATGAATCTGTTTGAAAGCGTCAAGGCAGCGGCCACGGCGAGACAAGCTGCCGAACACTACGGCTTGAAAATCGGGCAAGGCAACATGGTCTGCTGCCCCTTCCACGCCGACCGCACGCCCAGTATGAAGCTGAATGAGGATTACTTCTACTGCTTCGGGTGCGGAGCCCACGGCGATGTGATCGACCTTGTGGCAAGGCTGTTCAACCTGAGCAGCTATGACGCGGCGAAGAAGCTGGCGTATGACTTTGGAATCGACCCGGACAAGCCCCCGGCTGCGGAAGCGCTGCGGAAGCCGAAATATCCGCTGGCAAAGGCGTTCCAGAGAGAGGAACTGCATTGTCAGCGGGTATTGTGCGATTATCTGCAACTTTTGGAGCGCTGGAAGGTGCAGTGCGCACCCAAAACGCCGGAGGATACCGTTGATGACCGCTTTGTGGAAGCCTGCCAGATGCTCGATTATATCGAGGATCTGACAGATATTTTAACCTTTGCGGAGTTGGAGGCTCGTGTGAAAACTGTGGATATGCTTCAAAAGGACGGCATGATCGACCGGCTGGAAGAACGTCTGAAACGGACGGAAAAGGAGGTGGATGCCCATGGCGAAACGGAAATCGGCTAATTTAGACGCGCCCATATGGTTTGATGGCACAAATATCAATGAGGCGCTGTTCTGTGATGAATTTCTGAGCAGCCGGAAAATCATCTTTGTCGATGGTGCTTTCTTTACACCGGACGGCAGAGTGACCGACGATCTGCCGCTCCGGGGCGAAATCTATGAGGAACTGAAATGCTGCGCCGTGAACAATATTCCCCGCAAGATCACCAACATTCTGGAAGTGATGAAGCTGGCGGCTCATATAGGGGACTTTGTACCAGAGGCAGATAGAATCCATCTGGCAAACGGTACTTTGAAGCTGGACGGCAGCTTCACCGAGGGCAGGCCGAACATTGTGCGGAGCAGACTGCCGGTGGCATATCGCCCCGACGCACCGGCTCCCGTTCGGTGGCTTTCTTTTCTGGACGGGCTTCTTTACGCGGAGGACATTCCCACCTTGCAGGAGTTCATCGGTTATTGCCTGATCCCCAGCAACAAGGGGCAGCGCATGATGGTGATTAAGGGAAACGGCGGCGAAGGAAAATCGCAGATCGGCGCTGTGCTGGGTGCGCTTCTCGGCAGCAATATGAAGGACGGCAGTATTGGCAAAATTTCCGAAAACCGTTTTGCCCGTGCGGATCTGGAACACATTCTGCTGTGTGTGGATGACGATATGCGGATGGAAGCGCTGCGGCAGACCAACTACGTCAAGTCCATCGTGACCGCTCAAGGCAAAATGGATTTGGAGCGCAAGGGCAAGCAGAGCTATCAGGGTTGGATGTTTGCCCGCCTGCTGGCGTTCTCCAATGGCGATCTGCAAGCGCTATATGACCGGAGCGACGGCTTTTACCGCCGACAGCTTGTGCTGACCACCAGGGAAAAGCCTGCGGGACGGGTAGATGATCCTGACCTTGCGGAGAAAATGAAAGCCGAAGCCGAGGGGATTTTCCTCTGGGCGTTTGAGGGCTTGCAGCGGCTGGTTGCCAACAACTTCAAGTTCACGGAGAGCCAGCGCACGCGGGATAATCGGGAGGCAGTGAAGCGAGATAATAACAATGTCTTTGATTTTCTGGAATCCGAGGGCTATATCCGGCTGAAAGCAGACTGTACCATCAGCTCCAAAGACTTGTACGAAATTTATCGGATGTGGTGCGAGGAAAACAATCTGACGCCGCTAAAGCGCCGCAGCTTCAGCGACAGCGTGATTGCCAGTCAGAGCAAGTACAATCTGGAATACTGCAACAAGATCACCAACGCTGCAGGACGGCGTGTATGGGGCTTCTTCGGTATTGAAGCGATTGCCAGACCTAATATAAATGGGTTTTCCGACATTTCAGAGCATACGTACGTACCGGAGGACTGGCGGTGATTTTTCTGCGACTGCGCCGTGTACGTATGTACGCAGCGTTTTTCCCAAAACGCTGCTATATGAAAAACTCTGACTGGCAGAGCCTATATTTTGGGCACGAAATCAAGCTAAGTGAAATCCGTAAATTATTTGCCTGATGGCAGAAATGCTTTCACGAAATCGCACTTCTCGGAACAGCAACATGGGTGCGCGGAAACGCGGGAAATCATACGCTTTAGAGCGAAGTCACACGGAACAGAAAAGTCGATAGGTGTCACCTGTGGACAGGACATCATAACGGCGATTTTGAGCGGATTTGAGAGTAAGGCTTTTTTCACGATGCAGCGAAGCGGATGCGCCGAATGGCGTACCGGCTTCGCTTTTTCATTATCTGAATTTTGGAGGGGATTTGAATATGAGTGTACGCAATGAGATCAAGGCGCAGATCATTCGCGCCGGTTTTACCATGCAGGAGGTTGTTGACCTGTTACATGATGAATACGGCTGGTCGGACAGCGTTTCCAATTTGTCCGCCAAGTTGCAGCGGGAGAGCATCCGCTATAAAGAGGTTGTAGAGCTTGCCGACGCGCTGGGTTATGACCTGATTTGGCAGAAACGGAGGGAGAAATAAATGAGTAAGCCGCAGTTTGCGATTCTCCGCTTTGCAAAGTACAAAGGACCGGAAATTTCTAATATTGAGGCGCACAATGAGCGCACAAAAGAGGACTACGCCAGCAATCCCGACATTGACAAGAGCCGCAGCCACCTGAATTTTCATCTGCTCGAACCGGAACGTAAATATCGGGCGGAAGCAGAGCGGCAGATCAAAGATGCCGGTTGCCGCACCCGGTCAGACAGTGTTCGGCTGGTGGAGGCGCTTGTGACTGCAACACCGGATTTCTTCAAGGGCAAGAAAAAAGCCGAAATCAAAGCCTATTTCCAGGAGGCGTTGGACTTTATCCGGGAGCATCAAGACCCGAAAACCATTATATCCGCTGTGGTGCATATGGACGAGAAAACGCCCCATATGCACCTTTCTTTCGTCCCACTGACGGAGGACGGGCGGCTCTGTGCAAAAGAAATCGTAGGCAACAAGAAAAAGCTGACGCAGTGGCAGGACAGGTTTTGGGAGCATATGGTCAAAAAATACCCCGATCTGGAGCGCGGCGAGAGTGCCAGCGAAACCGGACGCGACCATATCCCACCGCGGGTATTCAAGGAAATGACTCGCCTGACCAAGCAGAAGGCCAAGCTGGAAGAATTGCTTTCAGGCGTCAATGCGTTCAATGCCAAAGGAAAAGCAGCAGAAATCGGCGCTTTTTTGGACAAGTATATTCCTGCTGTAGAGCAGATGCACACGACACTGAAAAAGTACAATACGGCGTTCACGGTCACGACTGCCGAAAATAAAAAGCTGAAAAAGAAAACGGAGCAGTTGGAGCAGTCGCTGGACAAAGCCACGCAGGGAAGCACCTTGAAAAAACTGGCTGACGCCAAGCTGCATCGGGATTATGAGGATGCCGTCGCCGTACTGGATCGTATTCCGAAGGAAGTGCTGGCGGCATATACGCACAGAACGGAGAAAGAGAGGGAGACTGCCTATGGTAGATGAATGGAGCGGCTTCGCCGCTTTGCTGGCAAATTTGATTGAAAAGTATGCCGTGGTTCTGAATCTTGATGCGCTGCCCGATCTCGTCATAGAGGAAGCCGTGTCTGAAAAAGATGATGCTGATAAGAATATTCACGAAAACGATATTGAATCAGCGAAAGCGGCATGATATAATTATCATGAAATAAGTGTCCAAACTGCCATTGCAGGAGCAAAAGCTCCTGCAATGGCAGAAAACGAGGTGAAGAGACAATGGAACGCTGGGAGAATGAGCAGAACAATTCTGAAATGATGATTTATACCACAGAGGATGGCTTGACAAAGATCGAAACGACCTTCGATGGAGATACCGTTTGGCTGTCCATTGACCAGATGGCAGAGTTGTTTCAGAGAGACAAGTCTACCATTTCCAGACATATCAAGAACATTTTCGCTGAGGGCGAATTGAAGCGAGAAGCAGTTGTTGCAAATTTTGCAACAACTGCCGCTGACGGTAAGACTTATCAGGTGGATTACTATAATCTTGATGTCATCATTTCTGTCGGCTACCGTGTGAAATCTCAGCGCGGCGTGCAGTTTCGTATTTGGGCAACGGGGATTTTGAAGGAGTATATGCGAAAAGGCTTTGCTCTGGATGATGAGCGCCTGAAAAATCTGGGTGGCGGCGGCTACTTCAAGGAGCTGTTGGAGCGCATCCGCGATATCCGCGCTTCCGAAAAGGTGTTTTACCGTCAGGTGCTTGAAATCTACGCCACCAGCATTGACTATGACCCCAAGGCGGAAATCTCCATTCAGTTTTTCAAGAAAGTCCAGAACAAAATCCACTATGCCATTCATGGGCAAACAGCGGCGGAGGTCATCTACACACGCGCCGATGCGGAGAAAGAATTTATGGGATTGACCACCTTTGCGGGCAGTCAGCCCACGCTGAAAGAGGCAGTAGTTGCCAAGAACTATCTGAACGAGAAAGAGCTTCGTACTATGGGGCAGCTTGTGTCCGGCTATCTGGATTTTGCGGAACGACAGGCGGAGCGAGAGCAGGCAATGACCATGCAGGACTGGTCAGAGCATCTTGATCGGATTCTGACCATGAGCGGAGAGCAGCTGCTGATTGGGAACGGAAGCGTCAGCCATAAGCAGGCTATCGACAAGGCAACCGGCGAGTACAGAAAATACAAAGCCCGTACCCTCAGCGAAGTTGAGCGCGATTATCTGGATTCCATCAAGTTGTTGGAGCAGAAAACAGATAAAAAGCAAGCTGGGGTGGAGAAGATGCGATGAAAAAAGAAAAGATAAAAGTCTATATCTATACTCGCGTGTCTACCGCCATGCAGATTGACGGATACTCTCTGGATGCACAGAAATCCAGAATGAAAGCCTATGCCGAGTTCAATGACTATGAGATCGTGGGCGAATACGAGGATGCCGGTAAATCCGGCAAGTCCATTGAAGGGCGTGTAGAGTTTAACCGCATGATGGAGGATATCAAGTCTGGTAAAGACGGCGTGTCCTATGTACTGGTGTTCAAACTCTCACGTTTCGGCAGAAATGCGGCAGATGTCTTGTCTACCCTACAGGTCATGCAGGATTTTGGCGTTAACCTGATTTGCGTGGAGGACGGGATTGATTCCTCCAAGGATGCGGGAAAGCTGATGATTTCCGTTCTTTCGGCTGTGGCTGAAATTGAGCGTGAAAATATCCGTGTGCAGACAATGGAGGGCAGAATTCAGAAAGCCCGTGAAGGAAAATGGAATGGCGGCTTTGCGCCATATGGCTACAGGCTGGAAAAAGGACAACTTTTCATCAATGAGGAAGAAGCAGCGGCAATCCGCGTGATTTTTGACCAGTATGTGCATACGGATACCGGCGCAAACGGCCTTGCAAAATACCTTGCAACCCACGGGATTCACAAAATTCAAAGACAAAACGGAAAAAATCCCTTATTCGATGCGGCGCTGATCCGCAGGATTCTGAAAAATCCGGTATACTGTGGGAAAATCGCCTATGGCAGACGTCGAACGGAGAAGGTGCATGGCACCCGAAATGATTACCGGCTGGTAGAACAGGACGATTTTCTGCTGGTAGATGGTCTGCATGAGGGAATCGTTTCCGAAGAACTATGGCATGAGGCGCAGGTCAAGCTGCTGGCACAAGCAGAAAAGTACGAACACGTCAACAGGGGCAAAGACACCAAAATTCATCTGCTGTCCGGTATTGTAAAATGTCCGGTCTGCGGTGTGGGAATGTACGGAAACAAAAGCATCAAACACAAGGCGGACGGCTCAAAATACAAGGATTTTTATTACTATGGCTGTAAGCACCGTGCGATGACGCGCGGGCATAAATGCGACTTCAAGAAGCAGATCAATGAAGAATTGCTGGACAGCGCTGTTGCGGAGGTTATCGTAAAGCTGGTAAGCAATCCGAAGTTCGCCGCCATGATGCAGGAAAAGATCAGCATGAAGGTGGATACCTCTGCCATTGAGCAGGAGATCGCGGCGCATGAAAAGCAGCTTCGCCAGAGTTATTCCGTAAAGGTACGGCTGATGGAGGAAATTGATTCTCTCGACCCGGACGATAAGCACTACATCAAACGCAAAGCAGACCTTGATGACCGGCTTTACAAGATGTATGATAAGATCGAGGATACAGAAAACCAGCTCGTTGCCGCCAGAGCCAAGAAGATGGCGATTGAGGCGGAAAAGCTGACGGGCGACAACATCTACAAGGTGCTGATTTTCTTTGATAAGCTCTATTCCGTCATGGACGATCAGGAAAAGCGGCAGCTCATGGAATCGCTGCTATCCGAAGTCCAGATCTATGAGGAACGGCAGCCTAACGGCCAGTGGCTCAAGTCCATCAAATTCAAGCTCCCAATCATTGCGGAAGATATGAGCTTGAGTTTGGACAATGATACACATATCGAGACGGTAGTTCTTTTGTCCCACAAAAAAGCCGACAGTTATATCCACATTGATGTGGAGTTTGGAGAGGGCGAGGGCAAGATTCCGGTAGATAGTATTGCTAAAAGAGCCGAAGCGTACAAGCCCAAAGAAAAAGTGACCTACAAAATGATTAAGGAGTACATAGAAGCGAAATACGGCTTCAAGGTACATACCGCATATATCGCAGAGGTAAAGCGAAATTTAGGATTGCCGATGTATGATGCTCCTAACGCAGTAGAGGAATTGAAACAGCCGAAGAAACATCCGACACCAGAAAAGGTAGAAGCAATCAAAGATGCACTTCGTTATTTTGCAGTGATATAAAACTTTACTTACAATCGAATATTTCTTACATAGCCGTTTATTCATTTATTTGAGTAGAAAACGGGCTGCTTGCCATACCCGAGCTGTGCGTGATCATCATTACACACAATCTGCTGGATTCCATTCGGGAAAAGCTGACTGCGGTATATTCGGCGGCATAGCGCTTTCTGCGGACAAAAAGCAAAAACCCCGGCAGGACGGTTCTTTCGTCCTGCCGGGGGATTTTTTGTTCAGCCTGCATCCTCTGCGACGGTGGGGGCTTCGTAGGTTTCGATGCGGCGGATGCTTGCGCCGAGGGCGGTGAGCTTGCCGACGATGTCCTCGTAGCCGCGTTCGATGAAGTGCGCGTCCTCGATGAGCGTCATGCCCTCTGCGCACATGGCGGCGATGACCATCGCGGCGCCCGCGCGCAGGTCGCAGGCGCGGACCTCGCAGCCGTGCAGCGTCTGTACGCCGTCGATGATGGCGGTCTTCCCTTCCACCTGGATATTCGCGCCCATGCGGCCAAGCTCGGCCGTGTAGCGGAAGCGGTTATCGTAGACGCCCTCGGTCACGAGGCTGGTGCCGACGGCGGTTGCCAGACAGACGGTGATCTGCGGCTGCATGTCGGTCGGGAAGCCGGGATAAGGCATGGTCTTGACGTTTGCGCGGTGCAGCCGGTAGGCCGATTCGACGCGGATGGCGTCGTCGTATTCCGTGATGTCCGCGCCGATTTCGCGCAGCTTTGCGGTGATGCAGTCGAGGTGCTTCGGGATGACGTTCTCGATCAGCACATCGCCGCCGACAGCCGCGGCTGCGGCCATATACGTGCCGGCTTCGATCTGGTCGGGGATGATGGAATAGCAGCCGCCGTGCAGCGTCTTAACACCGCGAACCTTGATGACGTCGGTGCCCGCGCCGGAGATCTGCGCGCCCATGGCGTTCAGGAAATTCGCAAGATCGACGATGTGCGGCTCCTTGGCGCAGTTTTCGATGACCGTCATGCCGCTGCACAGAACTGCCGCGAGCAGGATGTTCATCGTCGCGCCGACGGAGACGATATCGAGATAGATATGGCCGCCGCGCAGCCCGCCCTTCGGGGCGTCGGCGCAGACATAGCCGCCGGACTGCTCGACCATGGCGCCCATGGCCTCAAAGCCCTTGATGTGCTGATCGATGGGGCGGACGCCGAAGTTGCAGCCGCCCGGCATGGCGACATGGGCGTGGCCGAAGCGGCCAAGCTCCGCGCCGATCAGGTAATACGACGCGCGGATGCGGCGGACGAGCTCGATGGGCGCGGTCGCGTTGCGTGCGCGGGTGCAGTCGATCTCAAGCGTGTTGCGGCCGTAGCGCCGGATCTCCGCGCCCATATCGCGCAGGATCTCGAGCAGCAGGCGCACGTCTGAGATATCCGGTACGTTTTCGATCCGGCAGGAACCGCTGACGAGCAGCGTAGCCGGCAAAATTGCGACTGCCGCGTTCTTAGCCCCGGAAATGGTCACGGAGCCGGAGAGCTTTGTGCCGCCTTGAACGATGTATTTGATCAAAATGTAATCCCTCTTTGGTAGCGTCAGTTGACACTAAGAGTGTTTGCGGAAATGCGTTATGTTAACAAAGCCAAATTCGGCCGCTATTAGAATACCACACCACGGCAGGAATGTAAAGGAAAATGACAATTCAGAAACAGAAAATCTTCAGATTTTCTTCATAATTCGACAGGCGCGGACGGCAGCGGCTATTTTTCTGCCGTAATTTCGCGCGTGATGCCGTTGATGAAGAAGCCTCCCGCGTCCGTTTCGACCAGCCAGACCGGCACAAAGCGGATGCCCGTACCGGCCAGATCCGACGGCAGATACCCCTGCGTGAGCCCTGTCACCGCGCTTCCGACCCAGCCGAGCGCGTCGCGGCGCGCCAGCAGCTGCGCCAGCGCGTCGGCGGCGGAGATGGCCTCCTGCTCCGACACGCGCGTGATGGAGCTGCCGCCGGTATAAAACGTGCCCTCAACGGCTATAAGATGCTCGTCCGTGTAGCTTAGCGTCAGCTGGCTGCCGAGCACCGGGACACCGAGCAGTGTCTGCGAGGCGCAGATACGCACGCTGCCGTCCTCCGACGGCTCCCGCGTGAGCGTCTGGTACTGGAATTCCATCGCGCGCAGGAGCTTTTCCGCGGCCTTTTCCGGGCTTTTGACCCGGCCTCCGCCTGTCAGAACGGCGGAAAAGCCGCCCGTGCGCGTGACGTGGAGCGTCCCGAGCTCGGAGGAAAAGGCGCTTTCAAAGCCAGATTCGCCCGCGGCCGCGGCCTTTGCGCCGAGCAGCGCCTGCGCGGCGGTCCGCGCGCCGTCCTCAGAGAGCTCGACACTGTAGAGCACGGGGCTGCGCGGCAGCTCGCCGAGGTCGATGGAAAGATCGTAGCTGTCGTAGAGCGTTTTGAGCTCCTGCAGCATCTGCCGCTGCTCATGCGTCTGCGAAAGCCGGTTCGGCACCGCAATGCACAAAAGCCCCAGCGCGCAGAGCGTCAGAACAAGGATAATGAGGTTTTTCATGCGCGAAGCGCTCATAGCGGCTCCTCCTGATACAAAGATGGGGTCAAACGGTGGGATATAATCGGTAGGGGCGGGGCTCTGCTCCGCCCGGCAGAACGCAGTTGTTTTACAGAAGTTTTCGGCAAACCCGGGCGCATCGGCCCCTACGGCCACATAGGTATGTGCATCCGGATTCGCCGAAGGATTTTCACGGATTTTGGCTGCCTGCTGCGCCCTCTCAGGCGCTTATCCGGTTCATTCCGTCTGCCAGCCGGCGGCGAGCTCGCCGCCGGTGTTTTCCGCGTACAGAAGCCGGAGCGTCCCACCCTTTGGCAGGCAGGCTGCCGCCTGGGCGGCGGGCAGGAGCGGGGCGGGGGCCGACGTGACCGTGTAGCTGCGGTACAGGACAGAGGCGTTCGTGATCTGCGTGCCGTCGAAGCGGATTTCGATTCCGCCGCCGCGCGGCGAGACTTCGATGCCGGACAGATAGTAGCCGAAGGTACACACGGCGCTCTGACCGTCCTCCCGATAGCTTTGCAGATAGACCCGCGCCTCGCCGTAGCTGTCGCCGGTCAGACTGCTGATAAGACTTCGCGCGGCCTCAATGCGGCCCAGCGCGTCAGCGGTTGTGCTCTGGAAGCGGGCGTCCGGCTGGAGAATTTGCAGCTCGATTCTGCCCTGCGCGCTCACGCGCAGGCGCAGGCCCGTCTCGGTAAAGGACGTCGTGCCGTCGTTTCCGACGAAGCGCGCGTCGCCGTAGGGGTTGATGCCGATTCGCGTAGCGAGGGCGGAAATGAATCTCGCATCGCACGGGTTCGTGCCGAGGCCCGTGCAGACCGCGGCGCTCGACGCGCTGATGAGCGAGAGCGGGTCGAGGGCGCTGTAGGACGCTTCGTCCGCCTCAAAGGCGAAGAAGCTGCCGTCCGGGACGGCGGCGGAGAGCTCGGCTGCAAGCGTCTCGGCGGAAAGCGCCGTCTGCGCGCGGTAGCAGCCGTCGCCCAGCAGATACAGCCGGACCGTCTCCCCATCCAGCGCCAGCAGGTACCACTGCGCGGCCGCGCCCTCCGGTGCGCGCACGTTCAGCCACGCGCCGAGCACGGCGGGCGAAATTTCCCCCGGGAAGCAGAAGGCCGCGCCGGGCCCCCGCAGCGCCTTATAAAATTCCGATTCCGCGCACGCCTGCGGCGCTTCGGCGCTTTCGAGCGCCTGCGCAAGCAGCCCGCCGTACTGCCCGTAGAGCGTATCGAGGGCGGCAAACTCATACTGCGCGGTCTGACGGCCCGTCTCGGTGCTCAGCGTGACGGCGATGGGCTGCGCCGCGCCGATAAACGCGCTGCCGGTGGCGGGCGCGGTATAGGTCAGCTCCGCCTCATTGAGGCCGAACAGTCCCGCGAACGGGCGCAGCACGCTCGCCAGCCACTTGGTCTGCGTGAGCGTCTTCGTCGGCAGGCACATGATCGCAAGCGTCACGTTGACCAACACGAGAACCGCGATCAGAATATCCTTTCCGATCTCCAGCAGCCTTCGGCCATGTCTTCGTTCCTGCTTCATGCCTGCGCCTCCGCGGCGGGCATGGTGATGAGGACCGAGGTGCCCTTGCCGTATTCGGACGAAATTTCGATGCTGCCCTTGTGCTGGTTCAGGATCTCCTGCGCGATGGAAAGGCCCAGGCCCGTGCCGCCGGATTCGCGCGAGCGCGCTTTGTCCACGCGGTAGAACCGGTCAAACAGGCGCGGCAGATCCTTTTCGGGAATACCGATGCCGTTATCCGTGACGCGGACAAAGACGTTTTTGCCGCTCGTGCCGACGGCCATGTCGATCTTGCCGCCGTCGGGCGTATACTTGACGGCGTTGGAGACAATATTCGTGATGACCTGCTCAATGCGCTCCCGGTCGCCGTTGACGTCGGGAATCTCGCCCTCGCAGGTGAGCGTCATGGTGTGGTGGTGGTTCTGCTCGGCGTTGAGCTTCGCCGCGTCGTAGACGTTCTGCACGGCTTTTAAGAACGGGAAGCGGGAGATGTTCATCTCCATCTTGCCGTAGTCGATCTTGCTGAGCGTGAGCAGATCCTGCACGATGCGGGTCATGCGGTCGGCCTCGCTGATGATGACGTTCATGAAGTTTGACCGCAGCTCCGGCGGCAGCTCGTCGCCGGTGTCGACGATCGTCTCGGCGTAGGATTTGATGTTGGTCAGAGGCGTCCGCAGCTCATGCGAAACATTGGCGACGAATTCGCGCTTGAGCTGCTCGCTCCTGCGCTGTTCGGTGACGTCGTGGATGACGACGAGGACGCCGCCCTGCGCGTGGTCGGACGAGAACGGGGCCATGAACAGCTCCAGCTCGCGCTCGCCGACGGTCTTCTGCGTTTCGATATACTGCGGCCTGCGCAGCGTCAGGAGGGTGTCGAGCTCGGCCTCCTTCGAGAAAATTTCATCAAAGGTCGTCTGACCGGACAGATTCTGCGCCAGCATCTGTGTGGCGGCAGGGTTATAGTGGATGACGCTGCCGGAGGCGTTGAAGGCCACGACGCCGTCGGTCATGTGCAGAAACAGCGTCGAGAGCTTGTTGCGCTCGTTTTCCGCCTCGGAGATCGTGTCCTGCAGAACCTTCGCCATGTGGTTGAAGTTCTGGGTCAGGTCGCCGATCTCGTCGCGGCTGTCGACCGTGACGCGGTTCGCGAAGTCCCCCGCCGCGACGCGCTTTGTCCCGACGGTCAGCGCGCGGATGGGCGTAATGAGGATCTGCGACAGCAGAAACGACAAGATCACACAGATCACCAGACCCAGCGCCAGCGCGCGCAGGATGATAATCAGCAGCTCGCTCGTCAGCGCGTCGACCGTGGCTCTGTTATCGCGGATGTAGGCGATATACTGCGCCCCGTCCGATTCGACCGGCACGGCCAGATCCATATAGTTGTCCGTGACCGAGCTGTTCTGCCCGACCGAGCCGTTCATGGCGGAGAGAATGTTCGGTGTCATGACGACCGCGGTTCGCTGGTTTGAGCTGTCGAGCACGGAGCCGGTCTGGTCGAGAATGTAAACGTTGCGGCCCGTGATGTCGATGCCGAGCCCGGCCTGCGCCATGAGAAGCTCCTTCATCTGCGCGGGGGCGTTGTCCTCTGCCGAGAGCCTTTGCAGCTGGGCGATGAATTCCGGGGTAAACGTGCCCTCCATCTGCTCATAGAACTGGGACACGTAGAAATTGCTGACGCCGCTCATTAAAAACGCGCCTGTCGTCAGCATCAGGGCCAGGATCAGGATCACCATGATCATGACCATCTTCATGCGCAGGGACCGCATGGCCGCCCCTCCTTTCTCGCGCGGGAAACCGATCTCTTATCCCGCGAAATAATAGCCGACGCCGCGCCGGGTCAGAATGTACTGGGGCTTGCCGGGGTCGTCCTCGATCTTTTCGCGCAGCCGCCGCACCGTCACGTCGACCGTGCGCATGTCTCCGTAATAATCATAATTCCATACCCGCTGCATGAGATCCTCGCGGGAGAAGACCTTCCCGCGCTCGCGGATGAGATAGGACAGAAGATCATATTCTTTTTGCGTCAGATCGACCGGCGCGCCGTTTTTCGTTACCTGATACGTCTCCTGGTTCAGACACAGGCCGTTCGCCTCGACGGTATTTGCCGCGCTCTGTGCCTGCGCCGGGGCGTATTCCATGCTGCGGCGGCGGATGTTCGCCTTGACGCGGGCCATGAGCTCCTTCATGGAGAAGGGCTTGGTCATATAGTCGTCCGCGCCGGTCTCAAGGCCGAAGACCTTGTCCATTTCTTCTTCGCGGGCTGTGAGCATGATGATGGGGGTGGTGCGGTTTTCCGCGCGGAGCGTCTTGCAGATGTCGAAGCCGTTCAGCTTCGGCAGCATGACATCCAATAAAATCAGATCCGGATCCTTTGTCTGCGCGAGCAGCAGACCCGTTTCCCCGTCAAGCGCCTCGAGCGTTTCATAGCCCTCGCGCTTGAGATTGAATTTCAGGATCTCCACGATCGCGCGTTCATCCTCTACGATCAGGACTGTCTTTGCCATAGTGTATCCTCCTGTTTCTTAAACCGGGCGGCGAAGCGCCTTCGGATAGTGATTTTTGAGCCGGTTCCCGTCGCCCTTCGCCCAGCCGAGCGAAAGGCCGTCCGCCTGTACGAGCGTCCAGCCGCGTTTTTCGGACGGCAGCACGTCCCCGGACAGATACCGGGCAAGAAGCGGGTCGGCTTCCGCGAACGAGACGCTGCTTTCAAGTGTTTTCAGCCACAGCGCCCAGGCATGCGCGGGCTCAAAGCGGTTTTTCAGAACCGCGCCGAGCTCCAGTCCCGCGCGCAGCACCCGCAGCCCCTTTATCTCCGGCAGCGCCTGCGGCACGAGATAGCACACGTCCCCGAACCGCAGCAGCTTCCCCTCCGGCAGCGCGGCGCCGGTCTGGGCGCAAAAGGCCGTCAGCTCCTGCGGGCACTTGGCCGCGGGCTCCTGCGGGAGCGCTGCGGGCGCTTCGTCCCCCGCCCTGCGGAGGACGGCGGCATAGTGCCCCTCGCCCAGAAGCTTATGCGGCCAGAGGCGGAACGTAGCTTCCAGCCCCGGCGCGGGATCCGGCACCCAGTCGGGCCTGCCGGGAGAGAAATACGGGATGTCCAGCTTTTCCACAGAAAACTCGGGATTTTTCCACAAAAAGTCCGAAATCACGCCCTCGTTTTCCACAGGCGAAAACGTGCATGTGGAATAAACCAGCCGCCCGCCGGGCCGGAGCATGGCGGCCGCCGAGGACAGGATCTCCAACTGCCGGTTGGCGCAGATGGCGTTCGTGTCCTCCGTCCAGTCAGTGACGGCGGCCTCCTCCTTGCGGAACATGCCCTCGCCGGAGCAGGGGGCGTCGACGAGAATTTTGTCAAAATAGCCCGCAAAGCGCTCGGCCAGCCGCTTCGGGTGCTCGTTTAAGACAAGCGCGTTGGCAATGCCCAGCCGCTCGATATTCCCGGAAAGAATTTTCGCGCGCTTGGCGTTAATTTCATTGCAGACCAGAAGCCCCTGACCCCGGAGCTTCCCTGCCAGCTGCGTCGATTTCCCGCCGGGGGCCGCGCACAGGTCGAGCACGCGCTCGCCCGGCTGCGGATCTAAAAGCTCCGCCGGGGCCATGGCGCTGGGCTCCTGCAAATAATAAAGCCCCGCCGCGTGATAGGGGGACAGCCCGGGCCGGGAGGCCGCGTCATCATAAAACCCTGTCGGGCACCACGGCACGGGAGACAGCGAAAACCGCGTCAGATCGCCCGTAAAGCCGGTTTTCAGCGGGTTTTTCCGCAGACCGGTACACAGCGGCCGGTCAAAGGACGCGAGAAAGTCGTCATATTCGCTTCCCAAAAGCGTGCGCATCCGCGCGGCAAACCCCTCCGGCAGCATCGCAGGCGCCTCCTCTCCCAATTTACATACTTATAAACATTATAGTGCATTTCCCCGAAAAAGGCAATGCCGTATCCGCATAAGCCTATAAGCCCCCAAAAGGCTCCCCTTGCGCCCAAGGGAAGCCTTCGGGCACGCCCTCTTGGCTCTTTCCCGTTTTTGTGCTATAATCCTCTCAGATCATAACGAACGGAGAACGGCAATGATGACACAGGGGACGGAAAAACGGCTTTGCGTGGGGCTGCTTGCGCATGTGGACGCGGGCAAGACGACGTTGTCGGAGGCCATGCTCTACCGGGCGGGCGTCATCCGCACATTCGGCCGCGTCGACCACGGCGATACGTTTCTTGACACCGACGCGCAGGAGCGCAGCCGGGGCATCACGATCTTTTCCAAGCAGGCCGTCCTCCCGCTGCCCGGCTGTACGCTGACGCTGCTCGATACGCCGGGCCATGTGGATTTTTCCGCCGAGATGGAGCGGACGCTGCAGGTGCTCGACTGCGCCGTGCTCATCATCAGCGGCCCGGCAGGCATTCAGAGCCACACCGTCACGCTCTGGCGGCTGCTGCGGCGCTATCAGGTGCCGGTCATTCTGTTCTTCAACAAAATGGATGTACAGACGGCGGACCGGGACGCGCTGCTCGCCGCTGTCCGGTCGGAGCTGGACGAGGGCTGCATTGATTTTTCCCAGCCGCAGGCGCAGCTGTTTGAAGAACTTTCCCTGTCCGACGAGGCGCTGATGGAGGGGTATCTGGCCTCCGGCACGCTTTCCGACGCGCAGATTGCCTCGCTTGTCTCGCGCAGGCGGGTGTTTCCGTGCCTGTTCGGCTCCGCGCTGCGGCAGACGGGCGTGGACGCGCTTCTGGACACGCTGCGCAGGTATGTGGACGAGCCCGCGCGCGGCGCGGACTTCGGCGCGCATGTATTTAAGATCGCGCGCGATGAAAAGGGCGCGCGGCTGACGTTTTTAAAGGTCACGGGCGGGATGCTTACCGTCAAGCAGACGCTCTCCGGCGAGGGCTGGGAGGAAAAGGCCAACCAGCTCCGGCTCTATTCCGGCAGCAAATTTACGCTTTTGCAGCAGGCTCCCGCCGGGACGGTCTGCGCCGTGACGGGTCTGAGCAAAACGATGCCGGGCGATATCTTCGGCCGCGAGACGGCGGCGCAGGCTCCGGCTTTGCAGCCGGTTCTGGAATACCGGCTGTTGCTGGACGACGGCACGGACGCGGCGCTGGCGTATGGAAAGCTGCGCGCGCTCGAGGAAGAGGAGCCGTCCCTGCATCTGGTCTGGAATGCGCTTTTGCGCGAAATTCGCGTACAGCTGATGGGACCGGTGCAGATGGAGATTTTACAGAAGCTGATCGAAACCCGCTTCGGGCTGCGCGTTTCCTTCGACGCCGGAAATATCGTCTATCTCGAGACAATCGCCGCGCCGGTCGAGGGCGTGGGGCATTATGAGCCGCTGCGGCACTATGCCGAGGTGCACCTGCTGATGGAGCCGGCGGAGCCGGGCTCCGGCCTGCAATTCGACACCATGTGCCCGACGGACACATTGGCGCTGCACTGGCAGCGGCTGATTCTGGCACATCTGGCGGAAAAGGCCCACCGGGGTGTTCTGACCGGCGCGCCCGTCACCGATATCCGCTTCACGCTCGTCTCGGGACGGGCACATCTGAAGCATACCGAGGGCGGCGATTTCCGGCAGGCGACATACCGCGCCGTGCGGCAGGGACTTATGAAGGCGCAGTCCGTGCTGCTCGAGCCGTGGTATGCGTTCCGCATGGAGCTGCCTGCGCCGGGCGTGGGCCGGGCGATCACGGATATCCAGCGCATGCAGGGCGAATATGACCCGCCGGAAACGGACGGCGACCAGGCCGTCCTGCGCGGAAGCGCGCCCGTGCGCCTGCTGCGGGAGTATCAGACAGAGCTCACGGCTTATACCCGGGGACAGGGGCGCATCCAGCTGCGCGTCAGCGGCTACCGGCCCTGCCGCGAGCAGGAGCAGATCGTAAGGGCGATCGGCTACGACCCGGCGCGCGATCTGGAAAACCCGGCAAGCTCCGTCTTCTGCGCGCACGGCGCGGGCTACGAGGTCAAGTGGCAGGACGTGGACGCGGCGGCGCATCTGCCGCTGCTGCGGCTCGGCGGCCCCGCGCAGCAGGAGCCGCAGCGTATCGTCAAGTCCGTTGCGCCCGGCGGCGCGCCGGAGCTGGAAAAGGAGCTGCTGGCGATCTTTGAGCGCACCTACGGCGCCATCCGCCGCCGCGATGTGCTGCCGCAGATGATGCTGCGCAGCGAGGACAAGTGCGAATTCCTGCAAAGCCTCGGCCCGGCGGACGATTTTCTGCTGGTCGACGGGTACAACATCCTGTTCGCGTGGGATGAACTGAAGGAGCTCTCCCGTACGAGCCTCGACACGGCGCGGCACGTGCTTATGAATCTGCTGTGCAATTATCAGGGCTACCGCGGCTGCACGCTCATCCTCGTCTTCGATGCGTACAAGGTGCCGCAGGGGCTCGGCTCCGTGGAAAAATACCACAACATCCACATCGTCTACACCCGGCAGGCGGAGACGGCGGATCAGTATATCGAACGTCTGAGCTTTGAGCTCCGCGGCCGCCGCCGCGTGCGCGTGGCGACGAGCGACAATCTCGAACAGCTCATCATCCTCGGCCACGGCGCCGAGCGCATCTCCGCGCAGCGCTTCCACGACGAGGTCTATGCCGCGCAGGCCGAGATCGAACGCATCCTGACGCAGAACAACCAGAAAAACGGATAAAAAATCAGCGCCCGGTTCCGTCTGGAACCGGGCGCTGCCGATTTTATTTTGCGTATTCGACCGCTTTCGTTTCGCGGATGACGTTGACCTTGATCTGGCCGGGGTATTCGAGCTCGGACTCGATCTTCCTTGCAAGATCGTGGGCCAGAAGGATCATGTTGTCCTCCGTGACCTCCTCGGGCTTGACCATCACGCGGACCTCGCGGCCGGCCTGAATGGCGTAGGCCTTTTCGACGCCGGGGAAGGAGTTCGTCAGCTCTTCGAGCTTTTCGAGCCTGCGGATATAGTTCTCGACGTTCTCGCGTCTTGCACCGGGGCGTGCAGCGGAGATGGCGTCGGCAGCCTGCACGAGACAGGCAATGACGGTCTGCGGCTCAACGTCGCCATGGTGCGCCTCGATGGCGTTGATGACGACGGGGTTCTCCTTGTACTTTCTGGCAAGCTCGACGCCCAGCTGGACGTGGCTGCCTTCCATCTCGTGGTCGACGGATTTGCCGAGGTCATGAAGTAAGCCGGCGCGCTTTGCCAGCGTCACGTCGACGCCCAGCTCGGCCGCCATCAGACCCGCGATATGCGCGACCTCGATGGAGTGGTTCAGCACGTTCTGACCGTAGGACGTGCGGTATTTCTGACGGCCCAGGAGCTTGATAAGCTCGGGGTGCAGATTGTGAACGCCTGTTTCAAACGTGGCGCGCTCGCCCTCGACCTTGATGGTGTGGTCGACCTCACGGCGGGCCTTTTCGACCATGTCCTCAATGCGGGTCGGATGGATGCGCCCGTCGGTGATGAGCTTTTCGAGCGCGAGCCGCGCGACCTCGCGGCGGACAGGATCGAACGAGGAGACCGTGATGGCCTCCGGGGTGTCGTCGATGATGAGATCGACGCCCGTGATGGTTTCAAGGGTGCGGATGTTGCGGCCCTCGCGGCCGATGATGCGGCCCTTCATTTCATCGTTGGGCAGCGGCACGACGGAGACGGTCGTCTCCGCGGCATGGTCTGCCGCGCAGCGCTGGATGGCGGTGGCGATGATCTCGCGGGCGGTCTGGTCGGCCTCCTCCTTCAGCTGCGATTCGATCTCTTTGATCTTCATCGCGGTCTCGTGGCGGACATCGTCCTCAACGCCCTTGAGGATGTAGGCCTTGGCCTCGTCCTGCGTCAGGCCGGAGATCTTTTCCAGAACCTCCATCTGGCTGCGCTTGAGGGAGTCAACCTCCTCCTGCTTCTTGTCGATGGCCGCGATCTTCTTGGCCAGCTCGTCCTCTTTCTTCTCGTGAAGATTGACCTTCTTGTCAAGGGCTTCTTCCTTCTGCTGCAGACGGCGCTCCTGCTTGGAGACTTCCGCGCGGCGCTCCTTGACCTCCTGCTCGTATTCGCTGCGTGATTTATGGATCTCTTCCTTCGCTTCGAGCAGCATTTCGCGCTTTTTGCTTTCTCCGCCCTTGATGGCTTCGTTGATGATGCGCCGGGCTTCCTCTTCGGCGGAACCGATCTGCTTTTCCGCGACCTTTTTGCGGTACAGAATACCGGCCGCGAAGAAGACCGCGCAGAGCACGACTGCCGCGATGCTAAGGATGAGGCATAGCGTATTGAATTCCATAAACTGCGAATCACACCTCCTGTTTTCAGTATTGGGTACGCCGGAACCCCGGCGATTTGAATCATAAAGCGCAATGAGCTTCCCCAAGTCCCATTACAGCCATACAAATCCTACCCTACATTGTACCGATTGTGCGGGTGTCTGTCAAGGCGCAATTCGGAAAAATGCACGAAACAGACCGCGCCCGTTTGGGCGCTTTTGGCAACAACCGCCGATGCACGCGGTTGACAAGCGGCAAAAAGTGTGATTCTATAAGGAAAAGCGGAGGCTCACGCCGCGGCGAAGAGCTGCGGCAGACGCTTCGAAATCGCCACGCACAGAAAGCTTCCCAGCGCGATTTTCAGCAGATCGCCCGGCAGATAGATCAGCATGCCGTTCTTAATGACCTGCCAGAACGTCAGCCCCTTCCCGAGATACGCATTCGCAATCAGCGCCATATACGGCACGCCGATCGCGTACAAAACGGCCAGTCCCGCCAGCATCGCCAGCGCCGTTCCCCGGAACGTCAGCGGCCGCTTTGCCAGCTTCCCGATCACGAACGCCGACGGGATGAGCCCCAGCAGAAACCCGAACGTCGGCTGCAAAACATACGAAAGTCCGCCGCCCAGCGCGAAGATCGGCACGCCCACCAGCCCGATGAGCACATACACGCCCTGCGACAGCGCGCCGTACCCCGCGCCGAGCAGAATGCCCGCCATGGCCGTGAACAGAAACTGCAGCGAGATCGCCGCCAGCGCGAAGGGGATCTTGAAAAACGCCCCGACCGCCGTCAGCGCGGCGAACAGGGCCGTCAGAACCAGCATCAATGTCTTTCTGTGCTGCATAAAAAACGCTCCTTTTGTAAACCAAATTTAAAAACAGGTTTACAATACACGAAACCGAACGAAAAATCAAGGGGATATTATATAATGTTGAAAGAAGAAATTCTCGCGCTGTTACTGAACGCAAAAGAGCCCGTCTCCGGCGAGCGCATCTGCAGGACCCTCGGCGTGACCCGGGCCGCCGTCTGGAAGACCATCGACCAGCTGCGGCAGGAGGGCTACACCGTCGACGCCGCGCCGAAGCGCGGCTACACCCTCGCCTCCGTGCCAGACCGGCTCGATACGGCCCTCGTGCGCGCGTACCTGACCGGCCACCCGTGGCAGCAGCTCGCGACCGCCGTGCCGAGCGCCGATTCCACCAACAACGCCTGCAAGCGCCTCGCCGCCGAGGGCGCGCCGGACGGCACGGCCATTCTGACCGGCTGTCAGACCGCCGGACGCGGCCGCCGGGGCCGGACGTTTGTCTCCCCGCCGGGCGGGCTGTATTTCAGCGTGATCCTGCGCCCGCGCGCAAAGCCGGAAGCCCTCATGCACCTCACGGCCATGACCGCCGTAGCCGCCGCGCGGGCAATCGAGTCGGTCAGCGGCGTCTATCCCGATATCAAATGGACGAACGACCTCGTCCTCGGCGGGAAAAAGCTCTGCGGCATCCTCACCGAGATCGGCATCGAGGCCGAATCGCGCGAGGTCGACTACGCCGTCGTGGGCATCGGCATCAACTGCGAGCGCGTCGACCTTCCGCCCGAGGTCAGCGCCATGTCGACCAGCCTCGAAGCGTTTACAGGCCAGAAGCCCGGCCGCGCCCGCCTCGCCGCCGCCCTCGTCCGCTCGCTCTGCGAGATGGAGCGGGCGCTGTTCACCGAAAAAGACGCCTGGCTGCGGGAATTTTCCGCCCACTGCATCACGCTCGGGCAGGATGTCAGGCTCGTCCGCGGCGACGACGTGACCTACGCCCACGCCGACGCCATCGACGCCGACGCCGCCCTCCTCGTCACGCTCCCCGACGGCACAAAATCCGCCATCGCCTCCGGCGAAGTCTCCGTCCGGGGGATGTATGGGTATGTGTAAAGAAGAAAAGGCTCCCCTTTTAAGGGGGGAGGCTTTGGGCCGTGCGCGTCCCCCTCGGCTCCCCTTTTAAGGGGAGCTGTCAGCTTTGCTGACTGAGAGGTCGCGGCAGGCAGAAGGGACGAGCGGAA
>CADBOK010000213.1 GCA_902796245.1 Oscillospiraceae bacterium
GCCCGCGGCGTTCATGAGACGCTCAAATTCCAGGCTCGAGACGACGTCCGGGCTCTGGCTGTAGGCGAATTCATCGAATTTGGAAAGGTCGATGGGGTTGAAGCCCGTCGCGGCGACGATGGCGCCGTATTCCTGCTCGACGAACGTGTCGGTCTGCTTGTAATCGATCGCTCCGGCGGAGCAGACTTTCGCGCATACGCCACACTTGCCGTTTTTGAGCATGTTGCAGTAGTTGGGATCGATGGTCGCGACCTTCGGCACGGCCTGCGCAAACGGGATGTAGATCGCGCGGCGATTGTCCATGCCGAGGTTAAATTCGTTCGGGACCTTCTTCTGCGGACACTTTTCCGTACACAGACCGCAGCCGGTGCAGACGTCTTCCTTGACGAAGCGCGCCTTGCGGCGGATCTTCACGTGGAAATTGCCGACGAAGCCGCCGACGGATTCGATCTCGGAATAGGAATAGATGTGGATCTTTTCGTTCTGCGCGCAGTCGACCATTTTCGGTGTCAGGATGCACGCCGCGCAGTCGAGCGTCGGGAAGGTCTTGTCGATCTGGGTCATCTTGCCGCCGATGGTCGGCTGCTTTTCGACGATATCGACCTCGAAGCCGGCCTCGGCAATATCCAAAGCCGTCTGGATGCCCGCGATGCCGCCGCCGATGACGAGCGCGCGCTTTGTGACCGGGCTGGAACCTGCGGTCAGCGGTGCATTCAGATGCACCTTGGCAATGGCGGCGCGGCCCAGGATGATCGCCTTTTTCGTGCCCGCTTCCTTGTCCTTGTGGATCCAGGAGCACTGCTCGCGGATGTTCGCGATTTCGACCATGTAGGGGTTCAGACCTGCCTTTTCGCAGGTCTTGCGGAACGTCTGCTCGTGCATTCTGGGCGAGCAGGAACAGACGACGACGCCGGTCAGCCCATATTCATGGATCTTGTCCTGGATCATCTGCTGGCCGGTCTGGGAACACATGTACTGATAATTGGTGGAGAAAACAACGCCGGGCTCCTTTGCGAGCGCCTGCGAGACTGTTTCCACGTCGACGGTCGCGGCAATGTTGCTGCCGCACCAGCATACGAAGACGCCGATTCTCTGCATTGCGTTCCCTCCTTACTTTTTATATTTGCGGAACGCCGCGGCGATGGCCTGCTGCGGCAGCTCCTCGTCGAGAATTTCCGGGATGCGCTCGGGCTTTAAATGATCCATGCCCTGCTGGCGCTGCACGGCATTGCGCACAGCCTCGATGAGCTTCGCGGGCTCCACGTTTCTGGGACAGCGCTCGACGCAGGCAAAGCAGCTCAGGCAGGTGTAGATGCCCTTCGAGGAAAGCAGTTCCTCGATTCGGCCGTTTTCGACCATGGAGACAAACTGATGCGGATGGTATTCCATCTCGTCATACGCCGGGCAGCTCGCCGAGCATTTGCCGCAGCGCATGCATTTTCTCGGGTTCACGCCGGAGATGCGGGTGACGGTCTCGATCATGTTCTGATTGTTCATGCGTCCTCCTCCCCGCAGCCGAGCGCCTCGGCCAGAAGCTCCGTAAAGTAGACGACAGGCAGCGCGCCGTCCGTGTTGTGCAGCAGATTGTAGCTGCACAGGGGACATGCCGTAATTAAAAGCTCCGCGCCCTGCGCCTTCGCGTTGTCCATGATCTTCTGCGCCTGCTTCGCGGCGTAGGCTTTGTTTTCGACCGCCATATAGCCGCCGCAGCATTCGTTGCGCTGCGCGTAGATAACAGGCTCCGCGCCGATGGCCCGGATGAAGTCCTCGAGCATTTTCGGGTTCTCCGGGTCGTCAAACTGCATCTCACGGCTGGGCCGCAGGAGCATGCAGCCGTAATACGCGCCGATCTTCCGGTTTGTGAGCGGCTTCACGACAGCCGCCCTGACCGCGTCCCAGCCGATCTCGTCGCGCAGGACCTCAAGATAGTGCAGAACCTTCGTCTCGCCCGCGTAGGGCGTTTCCGGCTTCAGGTAATTGTTGACCTTTGTGCGGATCTCCTCATGATGCTGCATGTCGCCGTTCACGCGCTTTAAAACGTGGTGGCAGGCAGAACAGAGGGACACCAGCGGCTGGCCCGCGTCGCGCGCGGCCATGAGGGCGCGGACGGAGGAAAGCCGTGTGGCAATTTCATCGTTTGACTGCGGATACACCGCGCCGCAGCACTGCCACTCCGGAATCTCGCACAGCGAAAAGCCGAGCTTTTCCGCTGCGCGCCGTCCGGCTCTGTCCAGCTGCGCGCCCTTTGTCTTGAGCGTGCAGCCGGGGAAATAGCTGTAATTCATTGCAAACACCCCATCAGATCATGTTCTCCGGGTGGAACACCTCGTCGAAGCGCTCCGCTGTCAAAAAGCCGAGGCTCACGCAGGCTTCCTTGAGGGAGATGTTTTCCTTATAGGCCTTCTTGGCGGTCTTCGCCGCATTTTCATAGCCGATGTACGGGTTCAGCGCCGTGACGAGCATGAGGGAATTGTGCAGGTTGTGCTCCATCTTCTCACGGTTCGCGCGGATGCCGCAGGCGCAGCGGTCGTTGAACGAGACAATCGACTCGGCCAGCAGACGTGCCGACTGCAGGAAGTTGTAAATGCAGACCGGCATGAACACGTTCAGCTCAAAATTGCCCTGCGA
>CADBOK010000214.1 GCA_902796245.1 Oscillospiraceae bacterium
GACCGACACGCCCATCAAGGCGCTCTCCGGCGGCAACCAGCAGAAGGTCATTCTGGCGCGCTGGCTGCTGGCGAACCCCGTCTATATGATCCTCGATGAGCCGACGCGCGGCATCGACGTCGGCACGAAGGTCGAGATTCAGAAGCTTGTTTTGCAGCTGGCCGCGGAGGGCAAGAGCGTGACGTTCATCTCGTCGGAGATCGACGAAATGCTCCGCGTCTGCTCGCGCCTCATCGTCATGCGCGACCGGCAGGTCGTCGGCGAGCTGCGCGGCAGCGACCTTACCCAGAGCAGCATCATGAAAACCATCGCCGGAGGTGAACAGGCATGACCCGGACAACCGAAAAACCGCAGGGCGGCTTCCTCACCCGGCTGGTGCGCAAACAGATTTTTATTCCGCTGGCCGCGCTTCTGATTCTGATCGTATTCAACCTGATTGCAGATCCGTCGTTCTTCGCCGTCACGCTGAAGGAAAACAGCCTCGGCGATCTGGTTCTGACGGGCAACCTCATCACGATCCTTGACAACGCCTCCGAGCTTGTCATTCTCGCCATCGGCATGACGCTCGTCACGGCGGCCTCCGGCGGACAGGATATCTCCGTCGGCTCCGCCATCGCCATTGCGGGCAGCGTCGTGCTGCGCGTGCTGTGCGGCACGAACTCCCGCCCGGATACGCTGCAGGCTCCGATCATCGTGGCCTTCCTGGCCTGCTGCGTCGTCTCGATGCTCTTCGGCGCGTTTAACGGCACGCTCGTCGCGGTCTTCAAGATCCAGCCGATGGTCGCCACGCTCATTCTCTACACGGCGGGCCGCTCCATCGCCGCCTGGATCAACAACAACGAGCTGCCCATGATCTCCGACCCGGCCTTTGCCTATTACGGCAACTTCCTGCCGGGCGTGGCCGTTCCGACGCCGATTTTTATCGCGGTGATCTGCATGCTCCTCGCGTGGGCGCTGCTGCGGTTCACGAATATCGGCCTGTATTCGCAGGCGGTCGGCATCAACGCCAGCGCCGCACGGCTCAACGGCATCCACCCGCAGTTCGTGAAGTTCCTGACCTACGTCATCCTCGGCCTGTGCGTGGCCGTCGCGGGCTTTATCAAGGTCAGCCGCTTCTCCACTATCAACTATTCCGTCGTCGCCAAGGACATTGAAATGGACGCGATTCTGGCTGTCGCGCTCGGCGGCAACGCGCTTTCGGGCGGCAAGTTCAACATCTGGGCCTCCGTCCTCGGCGCATATGTCATCCAGTTCCTCACGACAACGCTCTTTAAGTTCAACGTCGTTTCCAGCGCGCTGCCTGCTTACAAGGCGGTCGTGGTCATCATTCTCGTCGTGCTGAGCGCGCCGACTGTCCGTGAAAAGCTGGAAGCGCTCAAAAAGCGCCGCGGAACAAAAGAAAAGAAGGAGGCCGGCATCCATGCGGAATAATACAAAAGCGCCCTCGCTCGCGCGCAAGGGCCGTCTGACGGACGCAAAGCTGCTGCTCATCATCACGATCTGCGTCTTTGCCGTCATGTATGTGTGCGCGGTGCTGTTCCTCGGCTCCGGCTTCAGAAAGCCGCAGACCTTCTTCAATATCCTCAATGAAAACGCGGCGCTGCTCATTCTCTCTTGCGGCATGAGTCTCGTCATGATTACGGGCGGCATCGACATTTCTGTCGGTACGCTCACCGCGCTCGTCTGCATGAGCTGCGCGGTCAATCTCGACTATCAGGGCGGCACGGTCCTGACAGCTATCCTGCTGGCCCTCGGAATCGGCACGGCGTTCGGCCTTGTGCAGGGCTTTTTGATCGCGTATCTTGAAATTCAGCCGTTTATCGTCACGCTCGCGGGCATGTTCTTTGCAAAGGGTATGACGACCATCGTTAACGCCACGCAGTTCAACGTGGAAAACGCGGCGTTCGAGGCGCTCAAGGAAACGCGCATCTATGTACCCGGCATGGGCTCGGTCAATAAGCTCGGCGCGTATGTTCCGGCCTATGTGGAGATCGGCGTGGTCGTGGCGCTCGTGGTCGTGGCAGTCCTGTTTGTGGTGCTCCGCTGGACGAAGTTCGGCAGAAGCGTCTACGCGGTCGGCGGCAACAGCTACAGCGCCAATATGCTGGCCATCAACGTCAAGCGC
>CADBOK010000215.1 GCA_902796245.1 Oscillospiraceae bacterium
GCCGAAGACGCCAAGGTCGCCGTCCGCAACATCCGCCGCGACGCGGTCGACTACGTCAAGAAGGCCCAGAAGAAGGGTGAGCTGACCGAAGACGACCAGAAGAAGGCCGAAAAGGACATTCAGGACCTCACCGACAAGCACGTCAAAAAGATCGACGAGATGTGCGCCAAGAAGGAAAAGGAACTGATGGAGATCTGATGCGCAGTCCCCAAGGCTCCCCTTGGGCACAAGGGAAGCTGGCGCGAAGCGCCTGAAGGGATTCGAACATCACAAATTTCGGAGCACTCTGAAATTTGCCGCAGATCCCCTCCGTCATTTTCTTCGAAAATGCCACCTCCCCTTCCCGCGCGGGGCGCGGCAAGAGGAGGCTTTGATACGGTCGGCCCCTGTTCGCATTTGATTTAATGCAATTCCCCAGAACCTCTCAAAAGCCGCCGGACGGCGGCTTTTGTCGTGAAAGGCTTTTATCATGGAATACAACAACCCGCTCCCGCGGCACATCGCCATCATTATGGACGGCAACGGCCGCTGGGCAAAAAAGCGCGGACTGCCGCGCAAAATGGGCCACGCGGCCGGCGCGGAGACATTCCGCCGCATTGCGACCTGCTGCAAGAATCTCGGCGTCGAATATCTGACTGTCTATGCGTTTTCCACGGAAAACTGGAAGCGCTCGGCGGACGAGGTGCAGGCAATCATGGCCCTGTTCGAAAAATACCTGCATGAGGCCATCGACGAGATGGAGCGCGACCATATCCGCCTGAAAATTCTCGGCGAGCTCGGGCCCATCAGTCCGAAGCTGCGCACGCTCATTGCCCGCACAGACGAAATTTCCACGCACTATCAGGGCTTTCAGGCCAACATCTGCATGAACTACGGCGGCCGGGACGAGATTATTCACGCCGCGCGGCGCTTCGCCGCCGACTGCGTCAAGGGCCTGAAAACACCGGAGGACCTGACGGAGTGTGATTTCGCGCACTATCTCTACACCGACGGCATCCCCGATCCGGAGCTCATCATCCGGCCCTCGGGCGAGCTGCGCACGTCGAATTTCCTGCTCTGGCAGTCGGCGTATGCCGAATATTATTTCACAGACATGCTCTGGCCCGATTTTGACGAGGCGGAGCTTGACAGGGCGATCGCGTCGTACCGCACGCGCGAGCGCCGGTTTGGAGGCCGCAAATGAAACAGAGACTTCTCGTCGCCGCTGTCGGCGTGCCGCTTTTGATTGTCGTCCTTGTGCTCCTGCCGCCGTATGCGACAGCGATCCTGACTGCCGCCATCGCAGGCGCAGCCGCGTGGGAGCTGCTGCACACGGCATGCAGGCAGCCGAAGCTTCTTTATGTGCCGACGGTCTTGTGCGCGGCGCTCGTCGTGCTGGCCATCGCGTTCGGAACGGCAATCACCGCGACGCTCATCTACGCATTTTTCTATGTGATGTTCCTGTTCTACATGGCAGTCAGCACACATGGGAAGGAGAACGCCATCCCGTTCGCGGACGCGGCAGTCTGCATCGTGGCGGGCTTTCTGTTCCCGGCAATGTACAGCTGCATTGCACTTCTGCGCAATGTCTCCCCCGCGTTCGTGCTCATGCCGTTTGTGATCGCGTTCATCGGCGACAGCTTTTCCATGCTCGGCGGCATGGCCTTCGGCCACAAGAAATTCGCCCCGCATGTAAGCCCGAACAAAACCTGGGCCGGATTTCTTGCCGGGCCGGTGGGCAGCGCACTCGGCATGGTGCTGCTGGGGCTTGTTTCGAAATGGATCTGGGAGATGGAGCTGCCGCTGTGGTATCTGGCCGTGACCGGCATCGTCGCCAACCTCTTCGGCCAGCTGGGCGACCTGTCCATGAGCCTTATCAAGCGTGAGGCCGGGATCAAGGACTACAGCCACATTTTCCTGACTCACGGCGGCGTGCTCGACCGGTTTGACTCGACGCTGTTCCTCTCGCCCGTCGTGTACGCGATGCTGTTTCTGCTGGAGAAGCTGGTATGACGAAGATGATCACGATCTTAGGCTCCACCGGCTCCATCGGACGGCAGACGCTGTCCGTCGCGGAGGAATTGGGCTTGCGCGTCGCCGCGCTGACGGCGGAGCGCAATGTGGAGTTATTGGAAGCGCAGTGCCGCAAATACCGGCCAAGACTGGCCGTTCTGGCGAACGAGACCGCCGCGGAGGAATTAAAAGTCCGTCTGGCGGATATGAATATAAGGGTGCTCGCGGGCGCGGAAGCGCTGTGCGAGGCGGCGGCGCTGCCGGAGGCCGATACGGTCGTCGCAGCCGTGTGCGGCTTTGCCGCGCTGCGGCCCACGCTGACGGCCATTCGCGAAAAAAAGCGCATCGCCCTTGCCAATAAAGAGACGATGGTCTGCGCAGGCGAACTCATGCAGGCTGCCGCGCGGGAATCCGGCGCGGAGATCATCCCCGTCGATTCCGAGCATTCGGCCATTTTCCAGTGCCTCATGGGCTGCCGGGATAAAAATGAAGTCAAACGATTGATTCTGACTTGCTCCGGCGGGCCGTTCTTCGGGAAGACGTGCGAAGACTTGGCCGGTATGACCAAATCGGATGCCCTGCGCCACCCGAACTGGAAAATGGGCGCGAAAATCACGGTCGACTGCGCAACGCTGATGAACAAGGGCCTTGAGATCATCGAGGCCATGCGGCTGTATGCGCTGCCGCTTTCGAAGGTCGAGGCCGTCATTCACCGGCAGTCGGTCGTACACTCGCTGGTGGAGTTTGTCGACGGCGCGGTGCTGGCGCAGCTGGGTGTGCCTGACATGCGCATTCCCATCGGCCTTGCCATGACGTATCCGAACCGGGCGCACAATCCGGCCCCGGCGCTCGATCTTATGACCTGCGGCCCGCTGACATTTGACGCAATCGACGAGACGGCGTTCCCGTGCTTCGCACTTGCAAAGCAGGCGGCGCAGACCGGCGGCACAGCCTGCACAGCCATGAACGCGGCCAATGAAGAGGCCGTCGGCCTGTTTTTGCAGGATAGAATCGGCTTTTACGACATTGCGGACGCGGTCGAGGCCGCGCTGCGCCTGCCGGTCGTGCAGGAGCCGTCGCTTGCCGATATTTTCGAGGCCGACCGCCTCGCCCGCGTCCATACCCGGGAGCGGTTTTTGAAATAAAGGTGATTTCATGTATATTCTCATCGCGATCCTCATTTTTGGCTTTCTGATCTTCATCCACGAGCTGGGGCATTTCCTGACAGCCAAGGCGCTGGACGTGCAGGTGAACGAATTTTCCATCTGCATGGGCCCGGCGATTTTCAAAAAACAGAAGGGCGAGACGCTCTATGCCCTGCGCTGCATCCCCGTAGGCGGCTACTGCGCGATGGAGGGCGAGGACGAGGAGTCCGACAACCCCAGAGCGTTCACGTCCAAGGTCTGGTGGAAGCGGCTCATCATTCTGGCGGCAGGCTCGTTCATGAATTTCCTGACGGGTCTTGTCGTGCTGGCTATCATCTATTCCTGCGTCGCGGGCTTCTCGACGGCGAAAATTTCCGGCTTTTTTGACGGCTGCCCGCTGGAATCCGAACAGGGGCTTCAGGTCGGCGACGAGCTTTACAAGATCGACGGACGGCGCGTGTTTATCTATTCCGACGTCGGCACGCTTCTGGCGCGCAACAAAACAGGGAAATATGATCTCGTCGTCAGGCGGGACGGGGAGCTCGTCAAGCTGGACGATTTTGAAATGAAGCAGCAGCTCTATGAAGTCGACGGCGAACAGCAGTACAAATACGGCCTGTACTTCGGCTATGAGGAAAAAACCGTCGGGACAGTGCTCAAAAACACGTGGTACACGGCGCTGGATTTTGCGCGGCTCGTGTGGATGAGCCTCGGCGATCTGGTGTCGGGACTTGTGTCGGTCAACGACATGTCCGGACCGGTCGGCGTCGTGTCAGTCATCGCGCAGACGGGGCAGAGCGCCGCGACAACGGCGGACGGCATTCTGAACGTTCTCTATCTCGGCGCGTTCATTGCGATCAATCTGGCCGTCATGAACATGCTGCCGCTCCCGGCGCTTGACGGGGGCCGCGTGTTTCTGCTGCTGGTGAACACGGTGTTCACGGCCATTACAAAGAAGAAGATCCCCTCGAAATTTGAGGGCTATATCCATGCGGCGGGTATGATCCTGCTGCTGGCCTTTATGGCGTTTATCACATTCAAGGATATCTGGAAGCTGGTGCAATAAACATGGAGCGGAAACGCACAAAAAGAATCATGGTCGGCTCTGTGCCGGTCGGCGGCGGCGCGCCGGTGTCCATCCAGTCGATGCTGAACACCAGAACGACCGATGTGGAGGGCTCACTTGCGCAAATCCGCGCGCTGGCCGCCGCCGGGTGCGAGATCGCGCGGCTGGCCGTGCCGGATATGGCTGCGGCAGAGGCCTTTGGAACCATCTGCGCAGCGTCCCCGCTGCCGCTGGTCGCGGATATTCACTTTGACTACCGCCTTGCCATCCGCGCGGCGGAAAACGGCGCGGCCAAGATCCGCATCAACCCCGGCAACATCGGCGGGGAGGACCGGGTGCGGGCCGTGGTTGAGGCATGCGGCGCGCGGAACATTCCCATCCGCATCGGCGTGAACGGCGGCAGTCTCGAGCCGAGGCTGCTGGAAAAATACGGCCGTCCCACGCCGGAAGCGCTGGTGGAAAGCGCGTTCGGCCACATCGCGCTGCTGGAAAAATATGATTTCCACGACATCTGCGTATCGATGAAGTCCAGCTCCGTCCCGCTGATGATCGAGGCATACCGGCTGTTCTCTGAGCGCTCGGACTATCCCCTGCACATCGGCGTGACCGAAACGGGCACGGAGCGCATGGGAACCATCAAATCCGCCATGGGCATCGGAGCGCTTCTGTGCCAGGGCATCGGCGACACGATGCGCGTGTCGCTGACCGCCGACCCCGTGCGGGAGGTCCTGGCGGCGAAGGACATTCTGAAGGCTGCGGGTCTGCGCAGAACCGGCGTCAACATCATCGCCTGCCCCACCTGCGGCCGGACGCGCATCGACCTCATCCGGCTGGCAAACGAGGTCGAGCAGGCGCTGGCAGACTGCGAAAAGCCCATCACGGTCGCCGTCATGGGCTGCGTGGTCAACGGGCCGGGCGAAGCGCGGGAGGCCGACGTTGGCGTCGCGGGCGGCGACGGCTGCGGCATTCTGTTTGTCAAGGGCAAGCAGCTCAAAAAGCTCCCCTACGACGAACTGCTGCCCGCGCTGCTGGAATACATAGAGCAGCTGTAGCATGACCGCCCATCGCATTGTAGGGGCGGACGACTCTGTCCGCCCCTGTCCCTGTTTCGAATGTATTGGAAATCGTCAGAAAACCCGCTGCGGGCCGGCAGAGTCGTCGGCCCCTACAGGGGTGAGAACATCTTGGACATGCCATGAATGAAGTATATTTCCCCGCGCTGTTTCCGGACTTTGCGCTGCCGGAGGAGCTGGCGGAGGCGCTTGAGCGTCTTGCCGTCGTCCACGCCGAGCTGGACCGGGAAACGCGCACCATCCGTCTGGACGCGCAGGCGGAGCACTATCTTGCAGAAAAGCAGCTCCAGTCGCTCTGCCGGGCCGTGGAAAAACAATACGGTCTGAAGCAGCTGGAGCTTTCGGTGCGTTATCCCGCCGAAGAGCTTCCGAATATGGATTTCCGCGATCTGGCGCAGGTGTTTATCCGCGCCTTTTCGCCGTCGGCCGCCATTCTGGCGGGCGCCGGCTATGCGGTCACGGACGAGGCCGTCGTCATCCGGCTCAAGGCCAACGGAAAAGACAGCATTTTGCAGAACGCGAAAAAGGCCGAGCAGTTCCTGCGCGACCGTTTCGGCGTATCCAAAAAGATCGAGGTCGAGGCGCACAGCAATCTGGAGGGCCGGGCGCTGTTTGAGGAGACGGCGCGCATCCGTGCCGAGGCGCTCAAAAACGCGCCCGCCATCACGGCCAGCGCGCCGCAGAGCGGCGCAAAGCCTTCCGGTGGAAGCGCTCCTGCACCGGCAGAGCCTACGGGCGCACTGTTCTACGGGCGGCCTTTCTCCGGAAAGCCCGTGCGGATGGACGAGCTGAATCTCGACATGTTCCGCGTCATCGTCGAGGGCAAGGTCTTCGCCGTGCAGCACAGAGAGCTCAAAAAGCGCGGCGCGTGGGTCGTGTGCTTTGATATGACAGACTATACCAGCTCCGTCCGCGTCAACCAGTTTATGGAGGCTGCAAAGGCCAAGCCCATCATCGACAATGTGCAGCCCGGCATGTGGCTGCGCGTGCAGGGCAAGATGAGCTTTGACCGCTATGACAACGAAATGGTGCTGCAGCCGAACGCCATGGAGAAGATCGAAGCGCCGAAGCGCCGCGACACCTATCCCGAAAAGCGCGTTGAGCTGCATCTGCATACGACCATGTCCTCCATGGACGCGCTGACCGACACGGCCTCCGCCGTCAAGCGCGCGGCCAGCTGGGGCCACCGCGCCATCGCCATCACCGACCACGGCGGCGCGCAGTCGTTCCCGGACGCGATGAAGGCCGCGTCCAAGGCCAAGGTCGCGGGGACGGATCAGAACATCAAGATCCTCTACGGCTGCGAGGGCTACTACGTCAACGACGTCGACGACCGCATCGCCGTCCACGGCGACGGGGACTTCTCCTTCGATGAGGAATACGTCGCGTTCGACCTGGAAACGACCGGCCTGTCCTCGCTCCACGACACGATCATCGAGATCGGCGCGGCCATCATGAAGGGCAATGAAGTCCTCAGCACGTTCCAGACCTTCGTCGACCCGCACCGGCCCTTACAGCCGAAGATCGTCGATCTGACGGGCATCAACGACCAGATGCTCGCCGGGCAGCCGGACATTTCCGAGGCGATCCCGAAATTTCTGGAATATGTTGGAAACCGCCCCCTGTGTGCGCACAACGCGGACTTTGACATCGGCTTCGTGACGGCGGCGTGCGAAAAGCTGGGCCTGCCGTTCCACCCGACGTATGTCGACACGCTCATTCTTGCGCAGAACCTGATGCCGGAGCTCGGCAAGTACAAGCTCAACATCGTCGCCGACGCGCTGAGCCTGCCGGATTTCAACCACCACCGCGCCTCCGACGACGCGATCACCTGCGGGTATCTGCTCATGCGCTTTTTCAAGATGCTGCGGGAGCAGGACATCGACACGCTGCAAAAGATCAACCCGCGCATGGAGCAGCTGCGCTCCGGCAGCAAGATCCTCGACCGCCGCGCGCGGCATATCATCGTCTTCGCGAAAAACTCCATCGGCCTGCGCAATCTGTACCGGCTGATCTCCTACGGCAATCTCAAGTATTTCAAGCGCGTCCCCATCATGCCGAAGTCCGAGCTGCTGCAATGGCGCGAGGGCCTCATCATCGGTTCGGCCTGCGAGGCGGGCGAGCTGTTTCAGGCGATTTTGAACCACAAGAGCTGGGCGGAGCTCAAGCGCATCGCGGGCTTCTATGACTTTCTGGAGATCCAGCCCATCTGCAACAACCGCTTCATGCTCGACAAGGGCCTTGCCGAAGACGAGGAGGAGCTGCGCGGCTTTAACCGCACCATCGTCCGGCTCGGCGAGGAGTTGGGAAAGCCCGTCGTGGCAACCGGCGATGTCCACTTCCTCGACCC
>CADBOK010000216.1 GCA_902796245.1 Oscillospiraceae bacterium
AGTTGTGTGCTAACTTCATTCTACCATGTGGGGAAAATCACTATGGATTTTTTCTTAGGTGTCCAACTTCATTTTACAATCGACCTCTTCAAATGCAAATATGTGAAATATGCAATAAAACAGCGCGTTTCTCCGCGGAGAAACGCGCCGCCTGGTCAGTTCTGTATACCGATTTTCTGATACCGGTGCGCCGTCAGATCGATCCGGTAGCCGCCGCCAGGGCTGGGCTGCCAGTCGTAGGCGGTCTTTTTTTCCTCCGGGAACAGCGCCTGCATAATCGTGAGCACGGTTCCGCCGTGAACGACGGCCAGAATGTCCGCGTCCTGTGCCTGCATGCGATTCAGCGCGGATAAAATCCGCGCCTCGGCCTGCGCGAAGGATTCCCCGCCCGGCGGGACGTTTTGGAACCAGTCGCCCGCGAGCCATGCATCGTATTCCGCCCGGCCCTTGAGCGTGTCGTAGGAGCATCCTTCAAACACACCGAAGCTGACCTCGCGCAGCTCGGGCCAGCTCTCGTGCGGCACGTCGCCGTAAATGAGGTGCAGTGTCTGTTCTGTGCGGAGCATGCCACTCGTCAGAATGCGTTCATTCGCGAGCGGGGGATACAGGCCGCCCGCGGCGGCGGCCTGAACAGCTGCTTTTCCTGCCTCGCACAGAGGAAGGTCGAGCGCACCGTAATACCACCGGCGGACGTTCCCCTCCGTCAGCCCGTGGCGGATGAGCGTGAGCCGTCTCATCCCTTCAGCTCCATCGGAAGTCCGCAGAACATCCGCGTGACCGTATCCGCCCGCGCGGCCAGCGCCGCGTTCATGCGACCGACGGCCTCGCGCCATTCGCGCGCTTCTGCGTCCATCGGCACGACGCCGCAGGAAATATCCTCGCAGATCAAAATTTTCCCGTGCAGATCCAGCCCGGCCAGCACGTCCGCAGGCTCCTTTCTCGCCCGGACGCAGGCGCGCGCGAAGCGCTCCAGATGCCGCAGGCAGGGGGCGGACAGGTTCAGCGTCTCGCCCTCGCAGGTGAAAATGTCCGCGTCCCGCAGACCGTATGTTTGTTTCGCGTATGCCGTTTTTCCCTGATACGCGCCGCCGATCAGCAAAACCATATCCGTTCCTCCTTAAAAAATCGCCAGAATGAGAAGGCCGGACAGCTCGCCCAGCGTGATGGAAAAGCCTGCGATGTCGCCGGACATGCCGCCAAGATTTTTCCGGGCCAGACGGCAGGACAAAATCGTCGTAAGCCCTGCCCACGCGACGGCCAGCGCGCAGCTGGGCCGCGAAAACAGGAATACGAACACCGCCAGCATGACGGCAAGATACATCCCGAGCAGGACAGTCCGCTGCCGTTTCGTCTTCCCGGCCTCAAACGTGCCGGCATACTGGCTGGTTCTCATGGGCGCGAAGGACTCCACCGCGACGCCCGCCATGCACCGCGTCACGACCGGAATGAGCAGCAGCGCCCGCCAGATATACGAAAACTCGCAGTCTGCCAGCGCCGCAAACGAGAACAGGAACAGCAAGATCGCGCACACGACCGCAAACGCGCCCACGCGCGAATCCTTGAGAATTTTCTGCCGCGTTTCCAGATCGCGCCGCGACAGAATCGCGTCGCAGCAGTCGAGGAACCCGTCCAGATGGAAAAAGCCCGTCACGAGATACGGCAGCGCCGTCAAAATCGCGGCGGCCAGAAGTCCGGTAAACCGGAACTGCGCAAAAAGAACCGCGCACAGCGCCCACAGCCCGCCCACGATGAGCCCCACCGGCGGCAGGCACACGATCTGCCACGGGCGCAGCGCGTCGTCCCAGATCTTATACGGGCACGGGATCGCCAGATACGTCCCCCACGCCATCATAAGCGCCGTCAGGGGCTTTTTGAGTCTGGTCTTCATCGGACAAAGCCTCCTTTATACCAATATGCCTGCGCGCAGCACAGCTCCGCGACGTTTTCGCACGCCGCCGCCAGTGCGCGGTCGAGCCGGGCCAGTCCCCGGCGGTAGCATTCCGTCCACTCGTCATACTGTCCGCCGTCGGCGTAGATATAATCGCTCACGAACACGCAGCAGCGCATGCGGCGGGAAAATTCCAGCAGCTCCGCCTCCAGCCGTGCCGGAGCCGAGGCGTCCATCGTGCCGTCCGCGCGGAACATTTCGTTTGACAGCAGCGCCGTCACGCTGTCGAGCAGTACCGCGCCGTCCGGTTCCATCTGCGAAAGCGAGGCGAGGATATCCGTTCCGCATTCGACGGTCTGAAAACCCAGCCCCGCGCGGTTGTCCAGATGCCGCCGGATGCGCAGGCGGTCCTCGTCGTCGTGCGGGATCATGGTCGCCAGATAATAGCGCGGGCCGCTCTGCGCGCAGACGATCTCCTGCGCCAGCGAGGATTTTCCGTTTTTCGCGCCGCCGGAAAGAAAATAGTTCATACCGTAAAGCTGTCCCTTTCGCGTATTTCGGTCAGATAGCCGTCGTCAATGGCGGCCTCGGGGAACGTCGCCATCGTGTTCATCACCGCGCAGGCCGCCTCGACCACGCGGAACGCCAGCGGGCACCCGCTGCCCTCGCCCAGCCGCATGCCGAGCTGGAGACAGGGCTTCAGGCCCAGCAGCCGCGCCGCGATCTCATACCCGCGCTCATAGGACACGTGCGAGCCGATGAAATAGCCCTTCGCGGCCCCGCACAGCCGGGCGGCGCAGAGCGCGGCGACGACGGAAATGAACCCGTCGACCACGACGGGCAGACGCTCGTGCGCCGCGCCCAGAAACACACCCGTCATCGCGCACAGATCGAACCCGCCAGCCTTGTGCAGAATGTCGATGGGGTCGTTTTTATCCGGCGCGTTTACGGTCAGCGCCTGTTCAATCACCTGCTTTTTCTTCAAAAACGCGGCGTCGGTCAGCCCGCCGCCGCGGCCCGTGACGGCTTCGACCGGCTCGCCGCTCAGCGCGCACAGAACGGCGGAGGACGTCGTTGTGTTGCCGATGCCCATCTCGCCCACGCCGAGAATTTGAACGCCGTCCTGCTTTGCCCGCGCGGCAAGCTCCATGCCGGTCAGAATGCCCCGCACAGCCGTTTGCCGCGCCATGGCCGGGCCGGCTGCGATGTTCGCTGTGCCCTTGCCGAGACTGCGGTTTACGATCTCCGGGCAGGCATAGGGCAGCGCAATGCCCATGTCCACAACGATCAGCTCGTCTCCAAAGTGCTTCGCCAGACACGACGCGCCGGTCAGCCCGCGCGTCAGGTTGATGGCCTGCGCCCGCGTGACCGACTGCGGTGCGGACGAGACGCCTTCGCACACCACGCCGTTGTCCGCCGCAAGCACGTAAATGCGGGTGCGCGTAACTTCATTTTTGACATGCCCGGTGATCCCCGCCAGCTGAATTGAAAGGTCTTCCAGCAGCCCGAGACTGCCGGGCGGCTTTGCAAGCGCGTCCTGCCGGGCCCTCGCCTCGCGCATAGGCGCTTCGTACAATGGGGTTATTTCGGAAAGCAGCGAAAAAAGCTGCCGTTCAGTCTGTTCCATAGCGTTCACTCCAAAAGGTGCTGTTTCACGAGCCAGTCGAGGCTCGGCCTGTCCTGCGGCAGCTCGAGCGTAGACGTCGCCTGCGGGGACAGCGCCTCCAGCAGGGAAAGAAGCCCTGCGATGTCCATCACGCCGTCAAAGAGCGCCGCATGCAGATCGCGGCCGCCCTGATTGTTGTGCAGGTGTACGTGGCAAAGATACGGCGCGCAGGCGCGCAGCCAGTCCTCCGGGGCAATTTCCGACGCGCATGTGTTTGCGTGGCCGAGATCGAGGCAGATGCGCAGGCGCGGGTCATGAACGGCCTGCATGATCGCCGTGAGCAGCTGCGGCTCCGGCTCGAGCACGTTTTCCAGACACACGGTCATATCGTCCGGGACATCGCAGAGCAGCTCCCGCCATACGGCGGCGCTGCGGTCAATGAACCATTCCGGATAATAGACCAGCGGCAGAAAGCCCGCGTGCAGGACGATTTTCCGGATCCCCAGCGTCCGCGCTTTTTCGATTGCCTGCCGGTACCGCTTCTTCGTCACGTCCAGCACCAGCGGATCGATGGCCGCGGGGGTCAGCTCGTTGAACGGCCCGTGCAGGATGAACCGGTCTGCCGCGGACAGGCAGCGCTCGACCGGAATTTCCCACGGCTCCGTCGGCGCGCCGTCGAGCCGGGCGGCAGTGCAGAACTGCGCAAGCTCGATGCCGAGACCGAAGTCCCGCGCAGCCTCGCAGCAGTCTGCGCCGATGGACGAGAGATAAACCAGCTCCCGCCTCACGAGAGTTTTCCTTCTTTCAGCATGCACCACGCGCGAAGCGCGGCGGCCTGCGTTTTTGCGTCCGGAATTTCACCGTTCAGAACCTTTTCGACCAGCTCACGCAGCGGCATGCGGAACACATTCAAAAATTCGTCTTCGTCCAATTCCCGTTCGCCGAAGGTCAGCCCGCGGGCCAGGAACATGTGGATGACTTCGGTTGAATATGCGCAGGTGGGGTAAAACGGCCCGAGCGGAATGAGCTCGCTTGCGACCGCGCCCGTCTCCTCGCGCAGCTCCCGCAGCGCGGCCTCGCGCGGGTCCTCTCCGATGTAGTCGAGCTTTCCGGCGGGGATCTCCGTCAGCACCTCGCCCATGGCGTAGCGGAACTGCCACTCGAGCAGCACGTCTCCGTTTTCCAGCAGCGGGATCACGCACACCGCGCCGTGATGCACGGTATATTCCCGCGTGGAGGTCCTGCCGTTCGGCAGGCGGACGGTGTCCTTATAGATATGCAGCACGTCGCCGTCGAAGATCGGCTGGGACGAGAGCTTTGTTTCCTGTAAATTTTTAAATTCTTCCATTGCGTTTCCGCTTCCTTCGTTTTTTCTTATCTTACCGTTTTGCGCCTGCAAAGTCAAATCTGTCCTTGTGTATTTTGTGCCGCCCTGCGCATACTATGGCCAGAGAGATCGTTGGCAAACGCTTTTGAGATGCTTTGTCCGCCGGATGATCCATACGCAGGTGCGCGTTTCGATCAGACGCCGCGCTTCGCCGGAGCGGCAGAAGGCAGGCAGAACGGGGGTTCCGCGTCCCGCTGAACCGGGCGGAGTCCGAAAAGCAGCCGCCCGGTTTCTTCGCAGCCTCCTGCTCCGGCCGCACCGATTGACCGGAAGGGCTGTTTTTTCCGGCAAGAGCCGGGGAAGCGTCGACGCTTCCCCGGCTCTGTTCGTCTGTTCCAATGTTCAGCGCTTCTGCGCCAGCGGCTTGGATTTCTGCTGCGCCTCCAGCAGCTCCACCAGAATGGTATTTGAGAGCATGAAGCCCTTCGGCGTCAGGTGCCAGCGGCCGGAGGTGAACGCGGCGTATTCCTGCATTTGCAGCCGGACAAGGATATCCTCGATCGGCTCGAACGGCAGCAGGAACGAGCGGGTGTATTCGCCCTTTTCAATGCCGTCGACTGTCCGAAGGCGGAGCATGAGATATTCCCCCGCGCGCTCGCGCAGCGGGACAAGCTCGGACTCGGACAGAATCTGGCCCTTGTCCATCACGCCCTTGATATAGCCCTCGAGATCGGGCTTGATGGTGAACCGGCGGCCTGCAAAGTCCGACGCCGCGCACGGGCCGAAGCCCAGATACTCGTCGCCGACCCAGTATTTCATGTTGTGGCGGCAGATGAAGCCGTCGTGCGCGAAATTGGAGATCTCGTACTGATGGTAGCCGAACTGCTCGAGCGTTTCGACGGCGTAGAAATACATATCCGCCTGCGCATCGTCGTCCGGGAGATTGGCGCAGTCCTTGTACGACCAGAGCTTCGTGCCGGGCTCGACCTTGAGCCCGTAGCAGCTGATGTGGTCGGCCTTGAGATCGATCACATTGCGCAGCGTCTGCATCCAACTTTCGCGCGACTGGTTCGGCAGGCCGAACATGAGGTCGACCGAAACGTTGTCGAAGCCCGCGCGGCGGGAGAGCGACACGGCCTGCTGCGCCTGGCGGTAGTTGTGCGGGCGGCCCAGGGCTTTGAGCTGCGCGTCGTCGTCCGACTGTACGCCGATGGAGATGCGGTTGAAGCCCGCGCGGCGCAGCCGCGTGAGCATGGGCAGCGTCACGGAGTCGGGGTTGGCCTCAAGCGAGACCTCCGCGTCGCGGCTGACGTCGAAGCGGCGGTCGATCTCGGCGAAAATCTTCGCAAGTCCGCCGGCCCCGAAGAACGACGGCGTACCGCCGCCAAAGTAGACGGTATCGACCTCATAGCCCGCCGCGCCCTGCGCCGCCTCGCGGATGTGCAGGATCACGGCGTCGAGATACCGGTCCATCAGCTCCCGGCTGCGCGCGCCGGGGATGGAATAGAAGTCGCAGTATTCGCATTTGCTCCGGCAGAACGGGATATGCACGTAAATGCCGAGGCTTTTTTTCTTGTTTTCAACGATCTGAATGAGCGCCACGGAAAACCCCTCCTACGATTCGTCGTCAAGCTTGAGGACGGCCATGAACGCCTCGGACGGCACGGCGACCGTGCCGAACGTGCGCATGCGCTTTTTGCCCTCCTTCTGCTTTTCGAGCAGCTTCTTTTTGCGCGTGATATCGCCGCCGTAGCACTTGGCAAGCACGTCCTTGCGCAGGGCCTTGATCGTCTCGCGGGCGATGATCTTGCCGCCGACGGCGGCCTGCACCGGGATTTCAAACATCTGGCGCGGGATATTGTCCTTGAGCTTTTCACAGATCTTCCGGGCTCTTGCGTAGGCGTTGTCGGCGAAGAGGATGAAGCTCAGCGCGTCGACGATCTCGCCGTTCAGGAGAATATCGAGCTTGACGAGCTTCGACGGGCGGTAGCCCTCCAGCTCGTAGTCCAGCGAGCCATAGCCGCGCGTGCGGCTCTTGAGCGCGTCGAAGAAATC